>JAEYTM010000098.1 GCA_023434015.1 Pseudomonadota bacterium
CCCGACCATGTGGCCGAGATCGAGGCCCTGGCCGCGGCCCACGCGGCGGCCGAGGTGGAAACCGCCGAGGCCCCGCCGCCCGCCGACCCGCCCGCCGAGGCGGCGATAATTATCGCCGAGGCCCCGCCGCCGCCGGTGGTGGTCTGGAAGGGCTCCATCGAGTTCGGCGGCAGCCAGGTCAGCGGCTCGTCCGATGTGGTCGGCGTCTACGGCTCGATGGACGTGTCCCGCAGGAGCGACCGCTGGACCCATCGGGTTAATGGGCGGGCGGACTATCAGCAGACCCAGGGCAATCCCACCACCGACCGCATGTCCCTGGCCTATCAGCCTCAATTGGCCCTGCGGGAACGCATCTACGCCTATGGCCTGTCCCAGTACGACCACGACCGCCCCCTGGGGGTCGACACCCGCTACACCCTGGGCGCGGGTCTCGGGATCACCGCCGCCGACGGCGCGGCGGTGAGGATCGCGCTCGACGCCGGCCCGGCCCTGCGGCGCACGAACTACACCGTCCTGCCGAACGAGGAGACCATCGCCGGCCGCGCCAGCCTCAATATCCGCTGGCTGGCCAGCGAGCGGCTCACGGTCGCCCAGACGCTGGAGAGCTTCGCCGAGCGCGGGCGCTTGAACACCCAGTCCGTGACCTCGCTCGACACCCGGCTGTTCGGGCCGCTGAGGGCGCGCCTGTCCTACAATCTCCAGTACGAGCGCGACGAGCCGCGCCAACGCACCAACTTCCAGACGACTTCGCGCGCCTCGCTGCTCTACAGCTTCTAGGTCCGCCAAA
Organism: Pseudomonadota bacterium; assembly: GCA_023434015.1. Classification (GTDB taxonomy): domain Bacteria; phylum Pseudomonadota; class Alphaproteobacteria; order Caulobacterales; family Caulobacteraceae; genus Phenylobacterium. The sequence continues at coordinate 788 of JAEYTM010000098.1, forward strand.
TCCACAGGTGCGTTCGCCGAACGGCGCTCTAAGGTGTCCGCATAAGATAGGGACGCCTGGGGAGGTGCGGGATGGATCGTCGGAAATTCCTGGCTGTGGCGGGGGCGGCGGGGGCCAGCTTCGCCCTGCCGTTCCAGGCGAAGGCCGCAGCCCTGCAGCGCAAGGTCAAGATCACCGACGTCAAGGTGATGATCATCCGCGGCACCTGGGACTGGAACCTGATCAAGATCGAGACCGACGCCGGCGTCTCCGGCGTCGGGGAGGCCTACTGGGGGCCGGGGGTGAAGGACCTGGTCCTCAACCGCTTCCGCGAGCAGCTGGTCGGGGAAGACCCGCTCAACGTCGTCAAGCTGTACACCAAGCTGCTGCTCTACAACGGCGGCTACGGGGCCATCGGCGGGATCACCGTCACCGCCGCCTCGGGCGTCGAAATCGCCCTTTGGGACCTGGCCGGCCGGCTGCTGGAGACGCCGGTCTGCAACCTTCTGGGCGGCCGGTTTCGTGACAGGGTCCGCTTCTATCGCACCCTCCAGGCGCCCGAGCGCAACGCCGCCGACCCGAAGTCGTGGGGCGCCCAGGTGGCCGAGGCCAAGGCCGACAACCCCTACGGCTTCACCGCCTTCAAGGTGCAGGGGGACGCGGTGCCGCGGACGGTGGACCCCGACTTCGCCGAGCCTGGCCACGACCGCTACACCAACGAACTGACCAACCTCGACATCCGCCGGATCGCCGACCGGATGGAGCGGATCCGCACCGCCCTCGGGGACACCGATTTCGGCATGGAATGCCACTGGAAATACGCCACCAACGACGTGATCAAGCTGTGCAAGGCGGTCGAGCACACCATGCCGATGTTCGTGGAGGACCCGACGCCGCCGGAAAACCCGGAGACCATGCGCCGCGTCGCCCACGCGACTACCACCCCGATCCTCACCGGCGAGAACCTCTACGGCTTCGGCGGCTTCCGCGAGATCATCGAGGAACAGGCCTGCGCCGGCGTCCATATCGACATCCCGAAGTCGGGCGGCCTGTTCGAATCCAAGCGGATATCGGACTTCGCCGACCACTACGGGATCTGGACGGCGGCTCACAATCCGGCCAGCCCGATCGGCACCATCGCCTCGGCCCATGCGGCGGCGTCGGTGCGCAACTTCCGCGTCCATGAACTGGCCAAGTGGGTCGACTGGTGGCCCGACCTGGTCACCCACGAGGGTCCATTCTGGAAGGACGGCTACTTCCACATCCAGGACAAGCCGGGGCTGGGGGTCGAGCTGAATCCGGACGTCGCCCGGGCCCATCTGGCGCCCGGCGAGGTGTGGTGGGGCTGATGCAGGGCCGCGCCGTCCACCTCTGCGCCGGGCTGCGCACGCCCATCGGCCGTTACGGCGGCGCGCTGGCGCGGGTCCGCGCCGACGACCTGGCGGCCCAGCCGCTGACGGCTCTGATGGCCGCGCTTCCGCAGGTCGACTGGGGCGCGGTGGGCGAGGTGGTCTACGGCTGCGTCAACCAGGCGGGCGAGGACAACCGCAACGTCGCGCGCATGGCCCTGCTGCTGGCCGGCGTGCCGGTGGAGGTCCCCGGGATCACCGTCAACCGTCTCTGCGCCTCGGGGCTGGAGGCGGTGGCGCACGGCGCCCGGGCGATCGCCTGCGGCGAGGCCGAACTGGTTGTGGCCGGGGGCGTGGAGAGCATGACCCGCTCGCCCTTCGTCATGGGCAAGGCCGAAGGCGCCTTCGCGCGCACGGCGGAGCTGCAGGACACCACCATCGGCTGGCGCTTCGTCAACCCGGCGATGCAGCGCGCCCATGGCGTCGACTCCATGCCGGAGACGGCCGAGAACGTCGCCGAGGAGCACGGCGTCGCGCGCGGCGACCAGGATCTCTTCGCCTGGCGCAGTCAGCAACGATACGGCGAGGCGCGCGCCCGCGGCTTTTTCGACGGCGAGATCGCGCCGGTGACGGTCCGCGATCGCAAGGGCGAGACGACGGTCTCGCGGGACGAGCACCCGCGTCCGGAGACGACGCTGGAGGCGCTCCAGGCCCTGAAGCCTATCGTGCGGCCGGGCGGTACGGTGACCCCCGGCAACGCTTCGGGCGTGAACGATGGCGCCGCCGCCCTGCTGCTCGCCTCCGAAGCCATGGTCCGGCGGTTCGGGCTGGAGCCCCTGGCCCGCATCGAGGGCGCGGCGGCGGCCGGGGTGGCGCCGCGGGTGATGGGCGCCGGCCCGATCCCGGCGGTGGCGCGGCTGACCGCCCGGCTCGGCGTGGGCGTGCGCGACTTCGACGTCATCGAGCTCAACGTGGCCTTCGCCGCCCAGGCGGTGGCCTGCACGCGGGCGGGGGGCCTCGCGGACGACGCCGAGCACCTGAACCCCAACGGGGGGGCCATCGCCATCGGCCATCCGCTCGGC
>JAEYTM010000189.1 GCA_023434015.1 Pseudomonadota bacterium
GCGCCGTGCTGTTGACGCGCGGGACCGTCGTCGATCCCTGGCGGCTGTCCCTGGCGGCCTCCGCCGGACGCGGCGAGGTCCAGGTCCACGCCCGGCCGCGCGTGGCGCTGCTGTCCACCGGCGAGGAGATCGTTCAGCCGCCCGCCGCGCCCGGCCCTTTCCAGATCTACGATTCCGGGACTCCCGCCCTGGCGGCCATGGCGGGCGCCTGGGGCGCAGAGGTCTCGCGCGCGAGCCCCGTGCGCTACGACCTTGACGCGGTGGTGGAGGCCCTGCGCGGCGCCGACGCCGACCTGATCGTCACCGTTGGCGGGGCGTCGGTCGGGGACCATGACCTTGTGCGCGCCGCCGGCGAGGCGCTGGGCCTGTCGCTGCGGGTGGCCAGCGTCGCCGTCCGTCCCGGCAAGCCGACCTTCTTCGGACGGCTCGCCGACGGTCGCCGGCTGCTCGGCCTGCCGGGCAATCCGGCCTCCGCCTTCGTCTGTGCCGAACTATTCCTTCGGCCGCTGCTGCGCGCCTGGCAGGGCGCCGAACCGGGGCCCGGCCTTCACGCCGCGCGGCTGGAGACGGGCCTGCCCGCCAACGGGCCGCGCGAACACTGGATGCGCGCCGGGCTCCGGTTCGCCGGCGGCGAAATGCGGGTCGCGCCCTATCGCGACCAGGACTCGTCGCTGGTCAGCGTCTTCGCGGCCGCCGACGCCCTGCTGCGCCGGCCGCCCGGCGCTCCTGCGGCCCCGGCCGGCGAACTCGTCGAGGTGCTGCCGCTCTCGCGGGCGTAGCGCAGGGCGCAGATCTCGGCGATCACCGCGAGGGCGACCTCCCACGGCGCCTTGCCGCCGATATCGAGTCCGATCGGGGCGTGTAGCCGGGCCAGGGCACGTTCGCTCACGCCCGCCGCGCGCAGCCGGTCCTTACGCTCCGGCAGTCTCACCCGCGCGCCGAGCAGCCCGACATAGCCGGAGCCGGACGGCAGGGCGGTGAGGAGGGCCGCGTGGTCGGTCTCCGGGTCGTGGCTGGCGATGGCGACGGCGGTCCAGGGATCCAGCCCGATCGCCGACAGCGCCTCGGCGGGGTCCTCGCGGCGATAGCCGACCCCCGCCAGGGGCGGCGGTTCGGCCGGGCCTTTCGGACGCACCAGGAAGGTTGCGAGGCCGACCTGGGCGCCCAGGGCGGCGATGGCCATGGCCGTAGGGTCGCCCCCCACCACCACCAGCCTCTCCGCGGGCGCGTAGCGGCGGACCAGCGCCGCCTCCGGCCAGGGCTCCAGTTCCGCCGCACAGGCGCGCGTGCGCCCGTCGCTGATCCAGGTCGTCATCCGCCGGCTGTCGTCCGCCGCCAGCAGTTCGGCGAGGGCGGGATCGTCGGGGCCAATACGCTCGACGAAGATCTCGATCCGGGCGCCGCACAGCAGGCGGATGTCCGGCCACGGGCTGCCGGCGCCGTAGACCAGGGTGCGCGGGACGCCGTCCGCCAGACAGGCGAGCGCATGGTCGGCGATGTCGGCCTCGACGCAGCCACCAGAGAAATAGCCGGCGACGATTCCTGAAGCGAAGACCATCTGCGTTCCGACCGGCCGGGGTCCGCCGCCTTCGACGGCGACCAGCGTCGCCAGGGCCGCCGGCGATCCGGCCGCCTGCGCCGCTCTCAGCGCCGGCCGGACATCGTCGGCGAGGCCGAAGGCCGGCCAGTCGGGCAGGGACGTGCGCACCGCCAAAACTTAACCCCTCGGAAAGGTCCTAGATACGCCTTCTTAGGAAGGTTGGCCCAGGATGGCGGCTCATAAGGAACCGTCCAGGCCTCTGATGACGTCACCGCTTAACAAGCTCGGCCTGGGGTCGGCGCAGTTCGGACTCGACCAGCAGGCGACCGCCCGCGGCCGTCCGCGCGACGCCGAAGCCCGCGAGATCCTGTCGATCGCCGCCCGCTCGGGCCTGCGTGTGCTGGAGGTCGGCCGCCATGCGCCGGCCGCGGAGCTGACGCTCGGCCAGGTCATGCCGCGTCCCAATCCCTTCCGCCTGACTGTCACCACGGTCCGTCCGGACCGCGGCCCGGACCTCGTCGAGGCCGAGATCCGCGCCCAGCTGCGCCGCCTGGGCGTCGACCAGGTGGAGGCGATCCTCGCGCCGTCGGTCACCGACCTGCTCAGCCCCAATGGACCGGCCATGTGGGAGCGGCTCCAGGCGCTGCGCGACCAGGGGCTGTGCCGCAAGATCGGCGTCTCGGTCTATGTCTCCGACGATCCCGTAGGCTTCGCCAGGCGCTTCAAGCCGGACCTCGTCCAGGCCCCTGCGTCCCTGCTCGACCAGCGGATGCTGATCGACGGCACCCTGGCGGCCCTGGCGGAGATGGGTGTCGAGGTGCAACTTCGTTCGATCTTCCTCAACGGGCTGCTGTTCCTGCCGCCGGATCGGGCGCCGACCCATCTGAAGGCCGCGGCCGGCCGCATCTCCCGCGCGCGCCGGCTGATCGCCGAGGGCCGTTCGGATCCGCTTCAGGCCGCGCTGGGCTTCGCCCTGTCGCGTCCCGAAGCCTCGACCGTGCTGGTCGGGGTCGCCTCCGCGGCCGAGATGTCGGCGGTGATCGCCGCCGCCTCCAGCCCGCCGCCGGACCTCGACTGGGACGAGATGGCCATCGACGACCCCGTCGCCCTCGACCCGCGGGCCTGGGCCGCCGCCTGACGGACGGTCAGAAACGGCCTGAAATCTGATAGCGGTAACAAAGTTATTGCCGCCCCCGGATACCCGTGTTTCAATTCCGTGGCGGACCGCAACATAAGAACAGCGGCCGGGATCGGGGCGAAACGTCTTCATGACCACGGCGCAGCTCAGCGTGGCTTTCTTCCTGCAGGTGGCGGTGATTATCGCCGTCTGCCGGGCGGTCGGCTGGGCGGGGCGACGTTATCTGGGGCAGCCCCAGGTGATGGGCGAGATGGTCGCCGGCGTTATCCTCGGCCCATCCCTGTTCGGCCTCCTCGCGCCGAACCTGCAGGCCGGGATCTTCCCGCAGGATTCCAAGGACATGCTCTATGTCGGCGCCCAGCTGGGCATCGGCATCTACATGTTCCTGGTCGGTGTGGAATTCCGGCAGGACCATTTCCGCGCCAATGTCCGCAGCGCCGCCGCCGTCTCGATTTCCGGCATGGCGGCGCCCTTCCTCGTGGCCGCCGTGGTCGCGCCGTGGCTGATGAACCTGCAGCTCTTCGGCGCGGCGGTGACGCCCTTGCAGGCCTGGCTGTTCGTCGGCGCCGCCATCTCCATCACCGCCTTCCCCATGCTGGCCCGAATCCTCCACGAGCGTGGGGTGACGGCGACGCCGCTGGGTTCTCTGTCGCTGGCCTCCGGGGCCATTGGCGACGCCGCGGCCTGGTGCGTGCTCGCCGTCGTGCTGGCGAGGGTGGGCGACGGCTCGCTGGTGGCGGTGAAGGCCATCGTCGGCGGCGGGGTCTTCGTCGTCTTCATGCTCACCGTGGGCCGGCGCCTGCTCGCGCCGCTGGGCCGCATCGTGGAGCGCCAGGGCCAGCTGACGCCCGGCGTCCTGGCGACGGTCATGATCGTCTTCATGCTGTGCGCCTTCGCGATGGATTACGTCGGCCTGCACGCGGTGTTCGGTGGTTTCATCCTCGGCGCCGTGATGCCGCGCGGCCTGCTGGCCCAAGAACTGAAGCGGATGCTGGAGCCGTTCACGGTGGTGGTGCTGCTGCCGCTGTTCTTCACCTACTCAGGCCTCAACACCCAGCTCACCATGGTCGACAGCGTCGGCCTGGCCGGGGTCACCGTGGCCATCCTCGTCGGATCGATCCTGGCCAAGGGCGTCGCCTGCTGGGCCGCCGCCCGGCTGACCGGCCAGAGCAACGCCACCTCCCTGGCCATTGGCGCCCTGATGAACGCACGGGGCATGATGGAGCTGATTCTGATCAACATCGCCCTGCAGCGCGGCTTGATCGGGCCGGCGCTGTTCTCGATGCTGGTGCTGATGGCGGTCGTCACGACGCTGATGGCGACGCCGCTGTTCGAGTTGTTCTACGGCCGCAAGGCCCGAGCCCGGGGAGAGCTCGGAGCCCTGCAGGCGGTCGAGGACGGCGATCGCCCCGTCACCGGGGCGGTCGCGCCATAGGCGGCGGGCCGGGGGGACCGCCGCCTATGGTTTCTTTCGCCTAGTTGCGCAGCCTGACGCCGACATAGGCGGCGCGGCCGGGCTCGGCGTAGCCGAAGGTCTCCTGATAGCGTTCGTCCGCCAGGTTCTCGATCCGCGCGGTGAAGGCGATCCGTTCGCTGAGCCGGTATTCGCCGGCCAGGTCGGCGGTGACGAATCCCTTGCGCACGATGCGGCTGAAGCCGTCGACGTCGGTGTCCGACTGGCTCGATTCGGCCCGGACGGTCAGGGCCGCGCCCCAGGACCCGGCGTCCCAGAACAGGGCCGCCGCGCCCGACCTGTCGGGCACGCGCAACAGGCTGTCGCCGGTGGTTCCGTCGACCGCGTCCATCACCGCATAGGCGAGCTTCAGGCGCAGGTTCTCGCTCAGGAAGAGGTCGGCCTCGGCTTCGATTCCGTCGGTGCGGGTCCTGGCGATGTTGACGTAGCGGCTGGCGACATAGGCGATCTGGTCGCGCACCTTCAGGCGGTAGCCGGTGAGGGCCCCGCTCAACCGGCCGTCGGGCGAGGTCCAGCCCAGCCGCAGGTCGACGCCCTCCGCGCGCTCCGGCTTCAGCGCTACCGGCGGGGCGAAGCAGAAGTCGCAGATCACCTGGCTGATGGTCGGGGTCTTGAAGCCCTGGCCGGCCGAGGCGGTGACGGTGAAGCCACGCCCGGCCTCCACCGCCGCCGACAGCCGGCCGGTGGTCCGCGCCTTGAAGCGGTCGGGATCGTCGTAACGCAGGCTGCCCGTCAGGGTCAGGGTATCGAGCCGGGTGCGGAACACGCCGAAGGCCGAGGTGGTCGACAGGTCCGTGCTGTCGCGCCCGTCGAGATTTGCGGCGCTGTCGTCACGTTCCGCCCCGACGACGAAGCCGTCGCGCTCGGCGGCCCAGCGGAGCACCCGGCGCTCGCCCGTGTAGCGGGCCGGGAAGGCGGAGAGATTCCGGCGCGTCAGATCGTAGAGGCTGACGCTGGCCTTGTGGGTCAGGCCGAGCGGCCCGCCTTCGAGGGTGGCGCGGCCGAAGCCGGACCAGGCGCGGCTGGTGTTGCGGTCCGGCGTGTCGCCGAGCGCGAAACTCGGGGCGGGGAAGCCGTCGATGTCGATGTCGCTGTCGGTATAGCGCAGCCGGCCGTCGATCTTCACGCCCTCGGACAGGCGCAGCCGTCCGCCGAGGTTGGCGGTGATCGTCTCGAAGCCGTCCTTCTCGGTCCCGCCGGCGGCCTTGGAGATGCCGTCGGTGCGGAAAGCGGCGAGCGAGGCGTTCAGCGCGTGGCCGTCCTCCGCGACTCCCAGGGCCGCGAAGCCGCGCGCCGTGCCGAACGATCCGCCCTCGGCCTCGAGCCGCCAGCCGGCCAGTTCGCGCGTGGTGAAGGCGATCACGCCGCCGATGGCCTCCGAGCCCCACAGCGAACCCTGCGGTCCGGACAGCACCTCGATCCGCTGGATGTCGGAGAGCTGCAGGGAGGCCGGGTCGAAGGTCCCGTTCGGGTCGGCCACGTCGCCGGCCGGCACGCCGTCGATCAGCACCAGGGTCTTGTCCGGGCTGGCCCCGCGGATGCGGATGGCGCCGATGCCGCCGAAGGCGCCGTTGCGGGCGATCGAGACCCCGGGGATGGTGGTCAGCACGTTGGTGGCGAAGGCCGACTGCCGGGCCTCCAGCTCGACCCGGTCGATGACCCGGGCGCCGGTCACCAGCGCACTCTCCGTGGGCAGGCGGGTGGCGGTGACGATCAGTTCGTCGACCGCCGCCTCGGCCGCCAGGGCCGCGCAGGGCGTCAGGGCGGCGAGCGCCGCGGTGGACAGGAAAACAGCACGCATGGTCGTTCAACTCCGTCTTCGGAGTCGCTGCGACGGTAGAGCGTTCATGGCTCTGCCGGGCCATGGCCTGGTCC
>JAEYTM010000145.1 GCA_023434015.1 Pseudomonadota bacterium
GCAGGCGGTTCTGCAGGGCGATCTCCTGGGCGCGGAGATGCTTCTTCACCGTCAGGGGGAAGTAGGCGCCGCCCTTCACCGTCGCGTCGTTGGCGACGATCATCGCCTCGCGGCCGGACACGCGGCCTATGCCCGCGATCAGGCCTGCGGCCGGGGCCTCGCCGTCATAGATGCCGAAGGCGACGAACTGGCCGACTTCCAGGAATGGGGAGCCCGGGTCCAGCAGCCGCATCACCCGCTCACGCGGCAGCAGCTTGCCGCGCGCCGTATGACGCTTGCGGCTCTCTTCCGGTCCGCCGAGGGCCGCCTCGCGCGACCGCTCGCGCAGCTGCTCGACCAGGGCGCGGTTGGCGGCGGCGTTGGCCGCGAAGCCTTCGGAGGCGGGATCGACGGCGGTGGCGAGCTTCCTCATTCGCGAACAACTCTTTCAGCGACGCCCGACGGGTTGGACCGTTCTGCCAGCAATCCGGCAAGTCGCGCAATAACCGGCCTGAATGGGAGACGGCGCGGCGGGCGCCCGGCGGAGCTAAAGACCGGCGATGCGGCGCAGGCCTGCGTCATTCCGTGAGCGCACCCCGGCGTGGATCGTCCGGGCCCCAGGTAAAGGGCTGGAGCCGGCGCACGAACTTTGGTTAGTGGGCGGCCGGATGAAAATGCCCGTTCCAGACGCCGACCTGATCGCCCGCAAAGGAGAGATCCTCCGCGCGCTCAGCAAGATTGTGCCCGGCGAGGGCGTGATCGGCGACGCGGAGGGGCTGGTTCCGTTCGAATCGGACGCGCTGGCGGCCTATCGCCAGCGTCCGCTGGCGGTGGTGTTGCCGGAGACCACCGAACAGGTCAGCCGCATCCTGGCCTGGTGCGGCCAGAACGGGGTGAAGGTGGTGCCGCGCGGCGCCGGCACCTCCCTGTCCGGCGGCGCGCTCCCGCTGGAGGACGGGATCGTCCTCGGCCTGTCGAAGTTCAACCGCATCCTCGAGATCGACTACGACAACCGCTGCGCGGTGGTGCAGCCGGGCGTCACCAACCTCGGCATCACCCAGGCGGTGCAGGCGGACGGCTTCTATTATGCGCCCGACCCGTCCAGTCAGATCGCCTGCACCATCGGCGGCAACGTGGCCGAGAATTCCGGCGGCGTGCACTGCCTGAAGTACGGCCTGACCACCAACAACCTGCTCGGCTGCGAGATCGTGCTGATGAGCGGCGAGGTGGTGCGGCTGGGGGGCAAGGCGTTCGATGCGGCCGGCTACGACCTGATGGGCATCGTCACCGGCTCCGAGGGGCTGCTGGGCGTGGTGACCGAGGTCACGGTGCGACTGCTGCCAAGGCCCGAGACCGCCCAGGCCCTGCTGATCGCCTTCAGTTCGGTGGAGGCGGCGGGCGCCTGCGTGGCCGACATCATCGGCGCGGGGGTGATCCCGGCGGGACTGGAGATGATGGACAAGCCGGCGATCGTCGCCGCCGAGGCCTTCGTCCAGGTCGGCTATCCCATCGACGCCGAGGCGCTGCTGATCTGCGAGCTGGACGGGCCGGAGGCCGAGTGCGCCGAGCTGTCCGAGCATGTCCTGGCCCTGGCCCAGGCGCGGGGCGCGGACAGCGTGCGGGTCTCCACCAGCGAGGCCGAGCGGCTGGCCTTCTGGGCGGGCCGCAAGGCCGCCTTCCCGGCGGTGGGCCGGATCTCCAACGACTATTTCTGCATGGATGGCACGATCCCGCGCCGCCAGCTGCCGGCGGTGCTGTCGGCGATGCAGGAGATGTCCGTGAAGTACGACCTGCGGGTCGCCAACGTCTTCCACGCCGGCGACGGCAACCTGCACCCGCTGATCCTCTACGACGCCGACCAGCCCGGGCAGCTGGAGCGGGCCGAGGCCTTCGGCGCCGACATCCTCAAGCTCTGCGTCGCCGTAGGCGGGGTGCTGACCGGCGAGCATGGCGTGGGCGTGGAGAAGCGCGACCTGATGGGCGAGATGTTCTCAGAGGTCGACCTCAACAACCAGCAGCGGCTGAAGTGCGCCTTCGACCCCGACCTGCTGCTCAATCCCGGCAAGGTGTTCCCGCGTCTGCATCGCTGCGCGGAACTTGGGCGCGTGCATGTGCACCGCGGCCGTACCGCCTTCCCTGAGCTCCCACGGTTCTGATGCAGCGGGTGGTCACGCGTATGGAGGCGCCGACGGGCGCCGAGGGCGTCCAGACGCTGGTGGCCTCGGCCATCGAGCAGCGCTGGCGGATCGAAGTGGTCGGCGGCGGCACCAAGCGCTCCATCGGTCCGGTGTCGAAGCCGGACGTCATGCTGTCGCTGGCGGCGATGGACGGGGTGATCGACTACGCGCCGGAGGAGCTGGTGCTGACCGTTCAGGCCGGCGCCAGGCTGGCCGACCTGGAGCGGCTGACGGCCGGGCACGGCCAGATGCTGCCGTTCGAACCGCCGCACCTGACCGGCCTGCTGGGCCGGCCGGGACAGCCGACCATCGGCGGGGCGCTTTCGACCAATCTCTCGGGCCCGCGCCGCCTCCGGGCGGGGGCGGCGCGCGCCCCCTTCCTGGGCGTCGAGGCGGTGAACGGGCGGGGGGAGCTGTTCAGGGCCGGCGGCAAGGTGGTGAAGAACGTCACCGGCTATGACCTTTCCAAGCTGGTCGCCGGCGCCTGGGGCACCCTGGCGGTGATGACCGAGGTGACGCTGAAGGTGCTGCCGGCGCCGCGCGCCGAGGTCACGCTGATGATCTTCGGCATGGACGACCGGCATGCCGGCGAAGCGATGTCGCGGGCGATGAACGCCCGCGTGGAGGCGTCCGCCGCGGCGCATCTGCCGGAATTTGCGGCGCGATGCCCGCCGCTGGCCGCCGACATGCCGGTGACGGCGGTGCGGATCGAGGGCTTCGAGGCCTCGGTGGCCGCCCGCGTCGAGGCGCTGACGGCGGTGCTGAAGGTCTATGGCCGGGTGGAGCGGCTGGACGCCGGACACAGCCGCGACTTCTGGCGCTCGGTGCGGGAAGTGGAATGTTTCGCGGCCGATCCGCGACCCTTGTGGCGCCTGTCCGTGCCGCCGGCGTCAGGCTGGCGGGTCGCGGAGGCCCTGGCCGGGGACGTAGTCTACGACTGGGCCGGCGGGCTGGTCTGGCTGCTGCCCGATCCGGGGGTCGGGCCGGCGCAGATCCATGCCGCCGCGCGCTCGCTGGGCGGGCATGCGGCGCAGTTTCGCGGCGAGGGCGCCGGCTTCGCGCCGGCCGAAGGCGCGCTCGGCGCCCTGTCGCAGCGGGTCAAGGCGGCCTTCGATCCCCACGGCGTCCTGAATCCAGGCCGGCTGGCGGGAGAGGCCTGACATGCAGACCGCGTTCACGCCCGAGCAAATGGCCGATCCCGAGTTCGCCGCCTCGCACGGCCAGATCCGCAAGTGCGTCCACTGCGGCTTCTGCACCTCTACCTGCCCGACCTACGCCCTGCTCGGCGACGAGCGTGACAGCCCCCGCGGCCGGATCGAGCTGATCCGCTCGATGCTGGAAAAGCCCGACGAGGCGCCATCCAGGACCACGGTCACCCACATCGACCGCTGCCTGTCGTGCCTTTCCTGCAAGACCACCTGCCCGTCCGGCGTGAACTACGCGCAGCTGATCGGCCATGCGCGGGCGCACATCGAGGAAACCTATCGGCGGCCGTGGCCGGAGCGCCTGGTTCGCGCGCTGATTCCGCAGGTGCTGGCCTATCCGAAGCGGCTGCGCGCAGCCCTGGCTCTCGGCCGCCTGGCCCGGCCGCTCGTCCCGGTGCTGGACGGCCTGAAGCTGACGACGCTGGCGACCATGCTGCGCCTGGTGCCGGAGGTCGGACCACAGGGCGCGACGGCGGTGAGGCCGCAGACGCCGGCCGACCCGCGCGGGCGGGTGGCGTTGCTGCGCGGCTGCGTTGAACCGGCCATGGCGCCGCAGATCCGCGCGGCGGCGATCCGGTTGCTGAACCGCGCGGGCTACGAGGTCGTCGAGGCCGCGGGCGAGGGATGCTGCGGCGCCCTTTCGGAACATCTGGGCCGGGCGGACGAGGCCCAGACCTTCGCCCAGGCCAATGTGCGGGCCTGGCGTCAGGCCGGACGGCTGGACGCAATCATCACCACCGCCGCGGGCTGCGGGACCATGCTCAAGGCCTACGGCCACGCCCTGGCTTCAGACAGCCAGCTGGCGGCCGAGGGCGCGCGGGCGGGCGACATCGCCCGCGACATCATGGAATTCCTCGGTGAGGTCGGCCTGCCGCCGGTCGCGCGACCCCACGCCCTGACCGTGGCCTATCACGCGCCCTGTTCGCTGCAGCATGGCCAGGGGGTGCGCGCGGCGCCGCAGCGGCTGCTGGCCGAAGCCGGCTACACCGTCCGCGAGGTTCCCGAGGGGCACCTCTGCTGCGGCTCGGCCGGCGTCTACAACATCCTGCAGCCGGAGCTCGCCGGGCGTTTGCGCGACCGCAAGGCGGCCAACATCGCGCGCACCGCGCCCGATGTTGTCAGCGCCGGCAATATCGGTTGCATGGTGCAGATCGCCCCCGCGCTCGACGCGCCGGTGGTTCACCCGGTGGAACTGCTCGACTGGGCGACAGGCGGTCCGCGACCGGCCGCGCTCGATGCGGCGGCGGCGAAGCGGCCTGTCGCTCACTCCGGCGCGTAAAGATCTTCCGGCGGCCGTTCCGCCGGGATCGGAGCTTCGGCTCCGCCCGCGCCGCTGAGGGGTGGTCGACGTGAACCGACGCGATGCTCGCGGTCGTCCGGCAACCGCGGCCGCGCGGCGCTGAGACGCTCGAGAAGGCGTTCGAGCGTCTCGTCCGACCCGGTAAGGTCAGGCTTGAGCTGTCGATCAGCCATGGCCCCATTATGCCCCGAAACGTAGGAGAACGCCACTTTGCGAGTCGGGCGCCCCGTGGACGGCTTCGCCGTGGCGCGCCCCGACGCCGAGGAATTCTCTTCCTGCGCCGGATACCGAAGCGGCGCCCGGAGTTGAGGCAGCGATGAAGGCCGATATCTCCCCTACCGACGCCGCGCCGGGCATCGAGCCTCAGGATGGCCTGCCGGCGCCGCGGCGCTACTGGTCGATCCTGGCGATCTGGCTGGCCATCACCATGTCTGTCCTGGACGGCTCGATCGCCAATGTGGCCCTGCCGACGATCGCGCGCGACCTGGGCTCCAGCCCAGCCGCCTCGATCTGGATCGTCAACGCCTACCAGCTCGCCGTGACCGTGGCCCTGCTGCCGATGGCGGCCCTGGGCGACAAGCTGGGCTACCGGCGGGTCTATATCGCCGGCCTGTGCGTGTTCACCTTAGGCTCGCTGCTGTGCGCCCTGTCGGGCTCGCTGAACGAACTCGCCGCGGCGCGGGTGGTCCAGGGGCTGGGCGCGGCTGGCGTGCTGAGCATCAACAGCGCCCTGGTGCGGTTTACCTACCCGAAGCGGATGCTCGGGCGCGGGATCGGGCTCAATGCGGTGGTCATTTCCATCGCAGCGGCTCTCGGCCCGACGGTGGCGGCGGCGGTCCTGGCGGTCGGGCCGTGGGAGTGGCTGTTCGCGGTGAACGTGCCGCTGGGGCTGCTGACCCTGGTCATCGCCGCCTGCGCGCTGCCGCGGACGCCGGGCTCGGGGCGACGGTTCGACATCCTGTCGGCGGTGCTCAACACCCTGACCTTCGGCGGACTGATCTTCGGCGCCGAACGGATCGTTCGCGACGGGTTCGGCGAGGGCGCGGCGATCCTGGCGGCGGGAGCCGTGGCCGGGGTCTTCCTGGTGCGGCGAGAGCTGCGGCGCCCCGCGCCCCTTGTCCCCTTCGACCTGCTGCGGATCCCGATCTTCGGCCTTTCGATCGCCACCTCGATCGTCTCCTTCGCCGCCCAGATGCTGGCCTATGTGGCGCTGCCCTTCTACTTCCAGAGCCAGCTGGGCCGCAGCGCCGTCGAGATCGGCCTGCTGATGACCCCCTGGCCCCTGGCCGTGGGCGTCGCCGCCCCGATCGCCGGTCGTCTGTCCGACCGCTATCCGGCCGGGGCGCTGGGGAGCCTCGGCCTCGGGGTCTTCGCGGTCGGGCTGTTCCTGCTGTCGCAGATTCCGCCGGGGGCCAGCGACCTCGACATCGTCTGGCGGATGGCGGTGTGCGGCCTCGGCTTCGGCTTCTTCCAGGCCCCGAACAACCGCGCCCTGGTGAGCGCCGCCCCGCTTCACCGCAGCGGCGCGGCCGGCGGCATGCTGGCCACGGCCCGTCTGCTGGGACAGACCGCCGGCGCTGTGACCACGGCGGCCTATTTCCACCTTGCCGGCATGGGCGGGGCGGTCCTGGCCCTGATCACCGCCTCGGCGATCGCGGGGGCGGCCGCGGTGATCAGCCTGCTGCGACTGCGGCTGGGGCGTCCGCCCGGCGGGACGGGCCGGCCGGACGCCGGGGTAAGCGAGGTGGCGGTCGGACCCTCATGAAGATCGCGACGTTCAACATCAACGACGTCAACCGGCGGCTGCCCAATCTGCTGGCCTGGCTGGCGCGGGCCCGGCCGGACGTGGCCTGTCTGCAGGAGCTGAAGACGAGCGACGCCGGCTTTCCGGCCGCGGCGCTGCGCGAGGCCGGCTACGACGCGGTCTGGCGTGGAGAGCCGCGTTGGAACGGCGTGGCGATCCTGGCGCGCGGCGGCGCGCCGATCCTGACCCGCCGCAGCCTGCCCGGCGATCCGGAAGATGGCCAGAGCCGCTACATCGAGGCGGCGGTGTCCGGGGTGGTGGTCGGCTGCCTCTACCTGCCCAACGGCAATCCCCAGCCGGGGCCGAAGTTCGCCTACAAGCTGGCCTGGTTCGAGCGGCTGATCGCCCATGCCGCCGGACTGCGCGCCCTGGGCGCGCCGGCGGTGCTGGCCGGCGATTTCAACGTCGTTCCGACCGATCGCGACATCTATCCGACCCGGTCCTACGCCTCGAACGCCCTGGTTCAGCCACAGCCGCGCGAGGCCTTCGCCCGCCTGACCGCCCAGGGCTGGACCGACGCGCTGCGGGCGCTGCATCCGGACGCGTCGATGTTCACCTTCTGGGACTATATGCGCGAACGCTGGCCCCGCGACGCCGGTCTGCGGCTGGACCACCTGTTGCTGAGCCCGGACCTAGCCGGCCGCATGGCCGACGCCGGCGTTGACCGTTGGGTGCGCGCGGAACCGGGCGCCAGCGACCATGCGCCAGCCTGGGTCAGGCTGCGCGACGCCTAGGTTCGGCCCGCCGCGCCGGCTTTCTCATCAGTTGGGCGGGGAGCGGGGCCCGGGGCGCGGCGCACACGCATGGCGTGCTGGCGGACCGGCGTCGTGCGAGGTAAGGCGGCACAGGCTTGGCTTCCGCGCAGGTGAGCGCCACACTTCCGAAGGGTGGTGCGGCGCCGGACACGCGGGCGGCCGACAGGGGGAGGCGGCTTGGCAGGCGGATGGATCTGAAGGGGCTTCGTCTTCTCATCGTCGACGACAACCGCCACGCTGCGGAGATCGTGAAATCGATCCTGACCAGCGTCGGCGCCCACGAGATCTCCGACGCCACGACGGCCGAGCGGGCCTTCCGGCTGATGCGCGAAGAGCCGTTCGACGTGGTGGTGGTCGATCAGAACCTCGGCAAGGGCGACGAGGGTATTCAGCTGGTCCAGCGGATTCGCAACGACCCGGCCAGTCCGAACCCCTTCATCCCGATCCTGATGCTGACCGGCTACACCGAGCAGCGGCGGGTGAAGGCGGCGCGCGACGCCGGCGTGTCGGAGTTTCTGTCCAAGCCGTTCACCATCGCCGGCTTGCTGCGGCGGATGGAGGCGCTGATCCACCAGCCGCGCCCGTTCGTCCGCTCCGAGGACTATTTCGGACCGGACCGGCGCCGCAAGGCAGACCCGGACTACAGGGGCCCTGAGCGGCGCAGAGCCGGTCCGAAGACCGGGGCCTAGAAGCTGTAGGTCAGGCCGAGGTTGGCGACGACAGGATCGACGTTCACCTTCGCCCGCACAGGCGCCGGGCCGAGGTTGCCGGTCGCGACGGTGCCGACCCAAGCCTTTTTCACGTCGATGAACAGGCCCATCCGTTCGTCCAGCATGAAGTTGGCGCCGGCCTGCAGCGCCGTGCCGACCGCGCTCTTGGCGTCCAGGTCGGTCATCAGCCCGTCCTTGGTGCCAAACACCACCAGGAAGGAGGCTCCCGCTCCGACGTAGGGCTGGATGCGGCCCTCGCGGTTGAAATGATACTGCACCAGCAGGCCCGCCGGCCCGCCGGTCATCTCGCCGGCCGTCCCCATTCCGGCCAGGGTCCCGGCGGTCTTGACCTTGAAGGTCGGCGGGAAGCCCGCGGCCGCGGCCAGGGCGATGTTCGGGGTGACGAAGTAGCCGACCTCGCCCGCCACGGTCCAGCGCGAGCCGATGGAGACGTCGGCGCCAGCCAGGGGCTGGCCGCCGGCGGTCATCGTCGCGCCCTCGTCCGGGCTGACCAGGGCGGGGCCCAGGTGGACGAACCAGCGGCTGGCCTCCTGCGCCTGCGCGGGAGCGGCCACGGCAAGCGCGGCCACGGCCATACCCGCTGCGAGTTTAATGGAATGCATCGCCGTGCCCCGACAGGTTGTCATCGGTCTATCAGTAGCCAGATAAACCTTAAGGAAAACTGATGCGGTAATAATGAAGCGCTGTGGAGAGAGGTATAAAACGTGACGCAACCTGGGTTTGTCGGCGAGCAATTTATGGTTACTGGATTGTTACCCTATTTGTTTATCCATAGTTGCTTAAGAACCTCGTTCTACATTGCATGCGTGCAGGCGTGAGCGGGGCTGGGGAATGGGTGAGGAAGGGCGGGATCAGTCCGGTGGAGAGCCGCCGGGCAGGATCCTGATCGTCGATGACCTGCCGGACAACCGCGCCATCCTCGGGCGGCGGTTTCAGCGACGGGGCTTCGAGATCGCCGAGGCGGACAGCGGTCGCGGCGCGCTGGAGATCATCGCGCGGGAGCCGTTCGACGTCGTCCTGCTGGACGTGATGATGCCCGACATGAACGGGTTGGAGGTGCTGCGGCGAATCCGCGAGCACCACTCCGACGTGGCGCTTCCGGTGATCATGGTCACCGGGCGGATCGAGAGCCAGGACATCGTCGAGGCCCTGACGCTGGGGGCCAACGACTACATCACCAAGCCGGTCGACTTCGCCGTCGCCCTGCTGCGCGTCTCGACCCAGATCGGCCGCCGCCGCGCGGAGGAGCAGGTCCGGCGGGCCAACGCCGCGTTGAGCGTGGCCAACTCCGACCTGGAGAGCCTGGTCGCGGCGCGGACGGCGGAACTGGTGGGGGTCAACGCCGACCTGCGCGCGGCGATCGCCGAGGCCCAGGCGGCCAACCGGTCGAAGGACGAGTTCCTGGCGACCATGAGCCATGAGTTGAGGACACCCCTGAACGGGCTGATCGCCATGGGCCAGCTTCTGGGCCGGACGGAGCTCAGCGACGCCCAGCGGCGCATGGCCGAGATCATCAACACCTCCGCGGAAGCGCTGCACGGGGTGGTCGCCGACCTGCTCGACACCTTGGATATCTCGTCCGGGCGGTTGGCCCTGGCGCCGGCGCCTGTCGAGGTGGGGGAGCTTCTGCGCCGGGCGGCCGAACCCGCGGCGGAGGCGGCCGCGGCGAAGGGGTTGCGCTTCACCCTCGCGATCGCGCCCGAGGCGGCCGGCCCGGCGGTGGCCGACGCCCTGCGGTTGGGCCAGCTGCTCGCCAAGCTGCTCGACAACGCCGTCAAGTTCACCGAGGCGGGCGAAGTGGTTCTGTCCGCCGCCCGGCCGGCGCAGACGCCGGAGATCCTGACCCTAGAGGTGCGCGACACTGGCGTGGGCTTCGACGCCGAACGCGGCGAGCGCCTGTTCCGGCCCTTCGAACAGGCTGACGGCTCCCTGACCCGCCGGTTCGGCGGCGTTGGCCTGGGCCTGGCGATCTGTCGCGGCCTGGTGGAGCTGATGGGCGGCGAGATCG
>JAEYTM010000182.1 GCA_023434015.1 Pseudomonadota bacterium
GACCTGAGCCGCCCAGGGTCGCGCGCCCTGTCACGATGAAGGGGCGCGCAGGGCGGCGCTCACAGTGATCGTTGCGGCGACCTGGCGACCTAAGGTCAAGCTCTATGAGTGCGGCCTTCGAGATCGCCCTGGCGGCCCACGAAACCGGCAACCTTGACGAGGCGGAGCGCGGATATCGCGCCGCGCTGTCAGCGTCTCCGACTGCTAGCCCGACCCACAACCTGGGCCTCATTTACGTTGATCGCTGGCGATACCCGGAGGCTCTGGAGTGGTTGGGCCTGGCAGATCGATTGCAGCCCGGACTTTCACAACTCTGTTGGCTTTGGGGGGAGTGCTTCTGCGGCTTCAGCGGCCTGCGGACGCCGAGCACGTGCTGCGCCGGGCCCTCGCAATCCGCCCGGGGTACGGCGTGGCGATACACCGTCTCGGCTGGGCGCTACTCATGCAGGGGCGGTATCGGGAGGGGCGGCCCTGCGCTTAGCCCCCATCCGAAAGCCCCGGAGAATGCTGGATTTCAGTGCCCATCTGGAAGATGGCCTAACGGAGATCGTCTGCTGGAAAACAGGGAAAAGAATCCACCCATGCAGGGATTTTGCCACGCTTAGCAGGGACATCGAAATAAGCGGGCTGCTCCTGGCGTACAGAAAACACGGCCGCGGAAGCGAGCGCAGATAGGCGGCCGAAGGCGGGAAGGCCCAGCAGCGATCAATCGGGTCGGTGGGTTGAGCGTTTCGGGCGAGGCTAACTCCTACGATCTGCCAGATTGATGCAGCGAGACGATTGTTGCGCTAGAACAAAACCTGTACACGCCGTTTATGAGCTCGACCCAATTCGTCGTCCAAATCCAAAGCTGGGACTGGCCGCTTCATGTAGGGGTCAAACCCCGCTCCGTAGTGGACGATCTTGGTCCCGACGGTGATCTGCTGTGTTCGGAAGCTGTCGTGATTGACGGGCTCGTTCTTTCTCCGCAGGAGCACCGATCTGCGCTGATACAACTCGGATTGTACCCCCTTCCGCGTGAGATCATGTCCGACAGGGGCGAAGAGCGCTATGTTGGTCGCCTACATAGAGACCCTGTCCAACGTAGCGACCTTGGCTTCTACGCGAGTTTATTTCTGCCTGAGGATACGGTCGAAAAGGTCATTCTTTGCCTCGGCTCGAAATGGCAAGGTCTTCACATGTGGATCGGCAACGGCGACGACCCTGACGCCGTCACCGACTTCGGATTTTTCGGCGATCTCGAGCGCAATCCTCTTGGTTCCCGGCCGAGGGCCTCGCCATCGGTGTGACTCGCCCACTGATTGCTCAGGGGCGTCGACCGCCTTTGGTTTCCAGCGAAGGGAACGATTGTGCCGTCCCGACTGAGACAATAGGCATAACGATCGGAAGCGGTTTTCCGACAGATCGCAATGTCTTGAGGAGATCGAAGTCGCCCGCAGATCTGGCTGTCGGAAGCCGCCTGCTGATCGCACTCTTTCTTGTCTCCGCCGCGGGGTTGAGCGCCCCTATCGCCACTCCCTCCACCGGTACGCGGGCTGTAGTTCGGCGGTAAGGGCGAATGGCCGCCGATAGGTGGAAGGGTGTCGGGTGTGTAGCCGTGGCAACTCTGACATCCCTTGGGACTCCAATAGTCCCAGAAGCCGCGAGGGGAAGCGGCGGCCAGTTTATATTGACCTTCCGGCGGCTGCTTATCTTCACGCTCGCCGCGCCAGCGGCCATCCTCGAGCTGCTGCCAAGAGCTCCAGGGATGGCCGTCCGAGGTCTCGTCCTGTTGGTGCGAGGCCTCCTGGGAAATCGGGTTGCTAGTTTGCTGGGAAAAGAACGAGTCGTAAGTGCTGGCAGCCTTCTGGCGCCGCTCCGCCTCAATGTCCGCTGGCGACCGTAGATACCAACGCCTCAACGCATCGCCTTCCAGGCGCGCGGGATCGATCTGGCCAAAGGCCATGCTGCTCTCCTCGAATGGATATGTCTCCGCACATGCGCGCGCCATCGCCAGCGCAGTCGCGCGGCGATCAAGCTTGGGAGGGCGTGGCTCTTGGTGCGGGGCCTTATCCGCAAGATGGCGGGTGGCAGCGCAGTGATCGACGCTCCTGAACCCTCGCACGATTCAGGAAACAAATCAAGAACACGACGTGAGCATATGGGATGAGTTCAGGGCGTCGCCCTGCGCATGAAGCGGTCCTGTAGCGCTATGGATATCGGCGAGACACTGTTCGCTACAGCCACAGGATCGTCAGCGAGTAGGAGAAGGCGACCGCCTCCGGAGCCTTTCCCGCTCGGTGCTGGGGTGAGATCCCAAATGTGAAAGGTATCGCAAATCGTCGCGGCGAAGATGACTTCTTGACCCCGAAAGCGTGGCTTCCGGCCACCAACGGCTAGCCACCTGCCGTGAGCGGACCTTCCCAACTTCGGCTTGGTCAAACTGGACCGTTTTGGATACCGGGTAGGATTGGCAATGTTCTATGTAACGTGGTGCCGTCGGAAGGGTATCAAGCCGGGAACGAGCGGAGAATTAGGCACGCAGGCTGAGCGCCGGACCGCCCTTTCCGACGTGAGAGCGGAGATTTCCGCTCAACGCCAAGAGCCTACATCTCGGAATAGCTTGAACTTTGTCTCGCAACCGCCCGTATGGGCGAGCTAACTTCATTATGCATGGCGGAGAGGGTGGGATTCGAACCCACGGTACCCTCGCGGGTACGCCGCATTTCGAGTGCGGTGCTTTCGACCACTCAGCCACCTCTCCAGAGCCGGCGTCGGGCTCCTTTAGAGGGAGGCCCGCTGAGCGAGGCGCGGAACCTACTCATCCGGCCCCGCCTCCGCAAGTGCCGCTTCAGCGTGGATGAAGGATCATCTGCGTGCAGCGGAAAAGCGCCATGGTCTTGCCGGTGGTGCGGTTGACCGCCTCGGCGTCCCAGACCTGGGTCATGCGGCCGCCATGGACCAGCCGCGCCTCGCCGGCGACAACCTCGCCCTCCCTGGCGGTGCCCAGGTAGTTGGCCTTCAGCTCGATGGTGGTGAAGCCACTGGCGCCCGGCGGAAGTGAGGCGACGCAGCCATAGCCGCAGGCCGAATCCAGCAGGGCGACCACCGAGGCCGCGTGCAGGAAGCCGTTGGGCGCCATGTGGCCGCGGCGGACGGTGAAATGGGCGGCGGCGCGCCCGCTGACCACCTCGTCCCATTCTATGCCGAGTTCCCCCGGCAGGGTTCCCTCCTGCAGGCGGGCGAAGTCCGGGGCGCGGTTTTCGGTCGACATGGGCTGGGCCTCCTGGCGCCCAGCTAGTCCCCGGACGCCGCGTAAGCCAAGCCTCGCCGGACGCAGGGCGCATGCGCTCTGCCCACCCCGCCCGCCTTGCGGCTATCATCGTGCGCCCGATCACCAGACAGCCAGCGGAGCGGCCAGTGGATTTCGAAGCGAGCGGCAGGGACGGTCTCGCCGTCGCCCTGGACGATCATGTGGCGGTGGTGACGCTGAACCGTCCGCCGAACAACCACCTGTCGGTGGAGTTGCTGCGCGACCTCGCCGAGACGCTCGAACGGCTGGACGGGAGCCGGGCCTGCCGCGCCATAGTCCTGGCGTCGGAGGGCCGGGTGTTCTGCGGCGGAGCAGACCTGGTGTCGCCGGACGGGGTCGGCGCCCGCGGCATGAACGGGGTGGCCGAACTCTACGAACAGGCCGTGCGGTTGTTCGCCGTGCAGACGCCGATCGTCGCCGCCGTGCAGGGCGCGGCCGTGGGCGCCGGCCTCGGCCTCGCGCTGGTCGCCGACTTCCGCGTGGCGGCGCCGGAGGCGAGGTTCTGCGCCAACTTCGTCAAGCTGGGCTTCCATCCCGGTTTTGGCCTGACCCACACCCTGCCCCGGATGATCGGGCCGCAGAAGGCGGCGCTGATGTTCCTGACCGGCCGCCGGGTGAAGGCCGAGGAGGCATTGGCCTGGGGCCTGGTCGACGAGGTGGCGCCGCTGACCGAGCTGCGGCCGGCGGCCGTTCGGCTGGCCCGGGAAATCGCCGATAACGCGCCCCTGGCGGTCACCGCCACCCGCGCGACGCTGCGCGCCGGTTTGGCGGCCAGCATCCGGGCGCAGATGGCTGCGGAGCATGAACAGCAGGCGCTGTTGCGCGGCACCGGCGACTTCGCCGAGGGGGTCCGCGCGGTCGCCGAGCGGCGGCCGGGCCGCTTCACCGGCCTTTAGAGCCGCTCCATCTGCTCCAGCTCGCGCGCCGCCCCGATGATCGCCGGATAGGGATGCAGCACCAGCGAGGTCGGGATCTGTTCGACGTAGGGACGCAGCCGTCCCTTGTCCTCGAAGCGGGCCCGGAACTGGCCGGTCAGCAGGCGATCGGCGATCCGCGGGGCGATGCCGCCCGATACGAACACCCCGCCGCGGGCGCCGAAGCTGAGGGCCAGGTCGCCAGCCACCGCCCCGAAGATGCCGCAGAAGCGATCGACGACCCGGCCGGCCAGATCGTCGCCGGCGTTGGCGGCGTCGATCACCGCCTTCGGATCGGCCGCCGCGGCCTCGCACCCCTCGATCCCGGCGACCGCGCCGTAGAGGTCGAACAGCCCCGGTCCGGACAGCAGGCGCTCGATGGACACCCGGCCAAAGCGGGCCGCGAGCTTGCGCCAGACCTGCACCTCCAGCTCGTCGTTCGGGGCGAAGGCGATGTGGCCGCCCGCGGTGGCCACTGCGACGTCGCCGCGGTCGGCCCGGGCCAGGGCGGCGACCCCGAACCCGGTGCCGGCGCCAAGGATGACGATCGGGCAGTCGGAGCCGCCGCGCAGCTTCGGCCCGATCGGCTTCAGGTCGTCCTCGTCCAGCCGCGGGCAGGCCAGCGCCTGGGCGGCGAAATCGTTGAGCAGCTTCACCGCCTCGAACTCGAAGTGCGCCAGCAGGTCCCCCTCGGAAATCTGCCAGTCCAGGTTGGTGAACTCGATCTCGCCGTCGAGCACCGGGCCGGCGACCGCGATCACCGCCCGCGGCGGACGTTTGCGTCCGGCTGTGGTCGCCAGATATTCGTCCATCACCTCGGCCAGGGAGCCGTAGTCGCGCGCCAGGAAGCTGCGCGGATGGCGGATGTGTCCCTGGACATCGACGAGGGCGAAACGGGCGTTGGTTCCGCCCACGTCGCCGACCAGTCCAACGTAATGCGGCTTCACCTAGGCGGCCTCGAACAGGCTGCAGGCGCCGGCGTCGGCCGGGCCGGCGGCGCGACGCATCCAGCCGAACAGTTCGCGGCCATAGCCGGGCGCGGACAGGCGGCCCGCGGCGGGGGTGCGGCTCATGAGCTCATTCTCGGAGACCTTGATCTGCAGTGTCCCCGCCTCGGCGTCGAGGCGGATGATGTCGCCGTCTCGCACATAGGCGAGCGGACCGCCATCGGCGGCCTCCGGCGTGACATGGATGGCGGCCGGCACCTTGCCGCTGGCGCCGGACATGCGTCCGTCGGTGACCAGGGCGACCCGGAAGCCCTTGTCGAGCAGCACGCCCAGCGGCGGGGTCAGGGAATGCAGCTCCGGCATGCCGTTGGCCTTCGGCCCCTGGAACCGCACCACGGCCACGAAGTCGCGGTTCAGCTCGCCCCGCTTGTAGGCGGCCAGCAGGTCGTCCTGATCCTCGAAGACGACGGCGGGCGCCTCGACCACCAGGTGCTGCGCCTTGACGGCCGAGGTCTTGATGACCGCGCGGCCCAAAGGTCCGGCCAGCAGGCGCAGGCCGCCCTCGGCCTGGAAGGGATCGTCCACCGGCCGCAGGATGTCGCGGTCCAGGGACACCGTCGTCCCCTCCCGCCAGACCAGCCGCCCGTCGTCGAGGAACGGCTCCTGCCGGTAGCGGCGCAGGCCGCGTCCGGCGACCGTCAGCACGTCGTCGTGGGCGAGGCCGGCGTCGAGCAGCTGGCGGGTGACGAAGGCCATGCCGCCAGCGGCATGGAAGGCGTTCACGTCCTCGGAGCCGTTCGGATAGACCCGCGCGATCAGCGGCGTCACCCGCGACAGGTCGTCGAAATCCTCCCAGGTGATCAGGACGCCCGCGGCGCGCGCCATGGCGATCAGGTGCAGGGTGTGGTTGGTCGAGCCGCCCGTCGCCAGCAGCCCGGCGAGGGCGTTGACCAGGCTTTTCTCGTCCACCACCGCCGACATCGGGATGTAGTCGTTGCCGCCGTCGCGGATCTCCACCGCCCGCCGTGGCGCCGCCGCCACCAGGGCGTCGCGCAGCGGCGTGTTCGGCGACACGAAGGCCGACCCGGGCAGGTGCAGACCGGTCAGCTCCATCATCATCTGGTTGGAGTTGGCTGTGCCGTAGAAGGTGCAGGTGCCGGGCCCGTGGTAGGACTTCATCTCGGAATCCAGCAGCTCCTCCCGCGTCGCCTTGCCCTCGGCGTAGAGCGCCCGCACGCGGGCCTTCTGCGAATTGGGGATGCCCGAACTCATCGGCCCGGCCGGCACGAAGATCGTCGGCAGGTGGCCAAACGCCAGTGCGCCCATGGTCAGGCCGGGCACGATCTTGTCGCAGACCCCCAGCATCAGGGCCGCATCGAAGGCGTCGTGGGTCAGGGCGACCGCGGTGGCCATGGCGATGACGTCGCGGGAGAACAGCGACAGCTCCATCCCCGGCCGTCCCTGGGTGACGCCGTCGCACATGGCCGGCACGCCCCCGGCGAACTGGGCCGTCGCCCCCACCACCCGGGCCGCCTGACGGATGATCGCCGGATAACGCTCCAGCGGCTGGTGGGCGGACAGCATGTCGTTATAGGCCGAGACGATGGCCAGGTTCGCCGCCGTGGGATCGCGCATCCGCAACTTGTCGCCAGGGCTCTCGGCGGCGAAGGCGTGGGCGAAATTGGCGCAGGACAGCTTCGCGCGACCGGGGCCGGCGTGACGCGCCGCTTCCATCCGGGACAGATAGTCGGCGCGAACGTCGCGGCTGCGCGCGGCGATGCGACGGGTGACCTCCGCGGTGACAGGATGCATGCGCTTCAACCCTCGTGACTTGGCGACCAGAAGATTCGGACGGGAACGCGGTCCTGGGTGAGGAGCGCGCGAACCGGCAGATCGGCTCCGGCCTGGGCGCGTGCGATCACCTCGCGCTTGGCGTCGCCGGCGACCAAGATGAAGATCGCCCGGGAGTCCAGCAGCGACGACAGGGTGAGGCTGACCCGCGCCACCGGCGGCTTGCCGATCCCCGCTGGAACCGCGACGACCCGCAGGGACGAGGCCGGGTCCATCGCCCGCGCAAGTCCTGGATCGCCCGGAATCAGCGAGGCGACGTGGCCGTCCTCGCCCATTCCCAACATCACTGCATCGAAAGGTGACAGCGCTGTCAAGGCTGCCGAAGCGGGCTCAGGCCACAGCGGGACGAAGTGGGCGCGTCTGCGGGAGCCGGTCAGCAGGCGCTCGCGCACCAGCCGGGCGTTGGAGTCGGCGGCGTCCGGCGGGACGCAGCGTTCGTCCGACAAGGTGACCACCACCCGCGCCCAGTCCACCGCCGGGTCCTGCAGGGCGTCAAACACCGGGCCTGGCGAACGGCCGCCCGTGGCGACCAGGCTGGCGCGGCCGCGCATCCTGAGCCCCTCGATCAACCGCGCCTCCACCGCATGGGCCGCAGCCTGGGCCATCGCCGCGGTGAAGGGGTAGGTCTCGATCATGGCGCGGCGTCCCTGGCCGTCAGCGGCGGGGGGCGTGGGCGAGGCGCAGGATGTTCGCCGCGCCGGGCGAGCCCATCGGCAGGCCCGCCAGGATCAGCACCCGATCCCCCGGTCTGGCGAGGCCGGTGCTCAGCGCCAGGTCGGTGGCCAGCTTCGGCATGTCCTCAGGGTCGAGGATGTCGGGAACCACCCGCGGCTCGACGCCCCAGGCCAGGGCGAGGCGCCGGGAGGTCGACAGGTTCGGCGTCAGAGCCAGGGTCGTCTGCAAGGGCCGCTCCCGCGCCAGCCGCAGCGCCGTCTGGCCCGTGGCGGTAAAGGCGGCCAGGCAGGCGATGGTGGTGCTTTCCGCTGCGCGGAAGGCGGCCACGACGAGGGCGTCGGAATCCTCCAGCGAATGTTCGGCGCGCATCAGTTCGGGCCAGCCCGGATCGCTCTCAACCCGTGTGATGATACGGTCCATGATCGTGACGGCTTCCAGCGGATAGTCGCCAGCGGCGGTCTCGGCCGACAGCATCACCGCATCCGCGCCTTCGTAGACCGCGCCGGCCACGTCGGAGGCTTCCGCCCGCGTCGGCGTCGGCGCGCTGATCATCGATTCCAGCATCTGGGTGGCGACGATCACCGGGATGCCGCGCATCCGGGCGGCCCGGATGAGCTGCTTCTGGGCGACCGGCACGTCTTCCGGCGCGAGTTCGACGCCCAGGTCGCCGCGGGCGACCATCACCGCCTCGGACAGGTCAAGGATCTCGTCGAGGCTTTCCAGCGCCGCCGGCTTTTCGATCTTCGCCAACACCCCCGCGCGGCCTTCCACCAGCCGCCGCAGCTCGGCCATGTCCGAGGCCCGCTGCACGAACGAGAGCGCCACCCAGTCGACGCCCTGGCTGAGAGCGAAGGTCAGGTCGCGACGATCCTTGTCGGTCAGGGCCGGGATCGGGATGGTATTGCCGGGAAGGTTCAGTCCCTTGTGGTTGGACAGCTTCTCGCCGGCCTCGACGATGGTCTCGGCGAAGTCCGGGCCATGCTCGGCGACGCGCAGGCGGACCTTGCCGTCGTCCAGCAGGATCAGCGAGCCGGGCCGCAGGGCGGCGAACACCTCGGGATGCGGCGCCCCCACCCGGTTCGCGTCGCCGGGCGCGTCGCTCAGGTCGATGCGGAAGCCCTGGCCGGCTTTGAGCGCCGCGGAGCCGTCGGCGAACCTGCCCAGCCGCAGCTTCGGACCCTGCAGGTCCGCGAGCACCGCGAGGGGGCGCCCGACCGCCGCCTCGGCCTCGCGCACTCTCTGGATGTTGGCGGCGTGGTCCGCATGGGCCCCGTGGCTGAAATTCACCCGGAAAACATCCGCGCCGGCCAGGGCCAGCTCCTTCACGCGGTCGCGGCTGGCGGGACCCAGGGTCGCCACAATACGGGCGCGTCGCGCGCGGATCATCCGGTTATCATCCGTTGTTCTGTTGGGGCGGGTGGGCGAAACGCGGAACGACTCGCTGGCCACCGGAGCCAACCCCATCAAAGTACGTTTAGCTCCGAAGCGGAAGGGGGCGCCGCGACCCATGATCGTTCGCCCATATCGACGAGAAGAGGCCTCTTGAACCAGTCCCTCGACCTGTTCCCGATCGGCAACTGCACCGCCAGCGCGCTCATCGACCGGGACGGACGATTCGTCTGGGCCTGCGTGCCACGCGTCGATGGCGATCCGGTGTTCTGCGCCCTGCTCGGCGGGGGCGATCCCCGGGACGATACGGCCCAGGGCCTTTGGGACATCGTCGTCGAGACCGCGGTCGAGACCCGGCAGGCCTATCTGCGCAACACCCCGATCCTACGCACCGAGGTCACCGACGCGACCGGCGCGGCGCTCGAGATCATCGACTTCTGCCCCCGCTACCGCCAGTTCGGACGGGTCTACCGGCCACTGGCCTTCATCCGCCTAGTCCGGCCGCTGAGGGGAACGCCGCGGATCACCATCCGCCTGCGCGCCATGACCGGATACGGCGAGCGGCCGGCGCCGACCACGGTCGGCTCCAACCACATCCGCTACGTCGGGGCCGAGGCGACCCTGCGGCTGACCACCGACGCGCCGGTCAGCCACATCCAGGCGGAGCGGACGTTCAGGCTGGAAGAGCCGATCGCCATGTTCCTCGGCCCCGACGAAGGTTTCGGGGCAGACGTCGCCACCACCACCGCGCGGATGCTGCGCGAAACCACCGACTACTGGCGAAGCTGGGTGCGCACCCTGGCCGTGCCGCTGGAGTGGCAGGAGGCCGTGATCCGCGCGGCGATCACCCTGAAGCTCTGCGCCTATGAGGAGACGGGCGCGATCGTCGCGGCCCTGACCACCTCCCTGCCCGAGCATTTGGCGGCCTCCGGGGCCGGCCGCAACTGGGACTACCGGTACTGCTGGCTGCGCGACGCCTATTACGTCGTCCAGGCGCTGAACCGCCTCGGCGCCGCGGACATGCTGGAGAACTACCTCTCCTATCTGCGAAACCTGATCGACCAGGCGGGCCAGGGAGAGCCGGCCGCGGTCCTGCCCAACCAGGGCGCGGGCGCGACGGCGAGGGTCGATCCGGCCCGCGCCGGCCACGTCCAGCCGGTCTATGGCGTCGGGCTCGAGCCGGTGCTCACCGAATGGATCGCGCCGCACCTGCCCGGCTATCGCGGCATCGGCCCGGTGCGCATCGGCAACCAGGCGCATGAACACCTGCAGCACGACGTCTACGGCCAGATCGTGCTGTCCACCGTCCAAGCCTTCTTCGACGAGCGGCTGTTCCGGCCGGCGACGGCCGACGACTTCCGGGCCCTCGAGCCGGTCGGCGAGCGGGCCTTCGAACTGCACGACAAGCCCGACGCCAGTCTGTGGGAGTTCCGCGGCCGCGAGGCGGTGCACACCTATTCGTCCGTGATGTGCTGGGCCGCCTGCGACCGGCTGGGCAACGCCGCCGCCCAATTGGGCCTCGCCGACCGCGCCGACTACTGGAACGACCGCGCCGCCCAGGTGCGCCGGACCATCGAGACCTGCGCCTGGAACGCGGACCTGGGGCGCTACGCCGCGACCTTCGGGGGCGACGAACTGGACGCCTCGCTGCTGCAGATGGTCGACGTGCGCTTCTGCTCGCCCGACGACCCCCGCATGGCCGCCACCATGAAGGCGGTGGAGGAAGGCCTGCGCCGCGGCCCGTTCATGCTGCGCTACGCCAATCCGGACGACTTCGGCACCCCGCAGACGGCGTTCAACTTCTGCACCTTCTGGCTGATCGAGGCCCTGCACCTGTCGGGGCGCACCGAGGAGGCGCGCGACCTGTTCGAAGAGATGCTGGGTCGTCGCACCGCCGCGGGCCTGCTGTCGGAGGACATCACCTTCGATGGCGGCGAGCTGTGGGGAAACTACCCGCAGACCTACTCCCTAGTCGGGCTGATCAACTGCGCAGGCCTGCTCAGCCGGCCGTGGACCAGCGTGCGCTGAGGGAACCGCCGGCCGCGCTGGCGATTGCTGCGGTATGACCGACTATTCGCAAGGCCATGGCGGCGCCGAGGAGCTCCGCGTGGCGGCGCGGGCCGCGGACGCCCTGATCAGCCGCCTTGAGGAGCTCGTCGCCGACCACCTGTCGCGCGGCGAGGCGCTCGACGAGAAGGCCGCCTTCTACGAGATCGTCGAGGCCCTGGAGACGGCGCCTGAGATCATCCCCCTGCGCATGGCGCTGGGCGAGGATCCCAGCCGTTTCGGCGAGCCGAACCCGATGGCTTCCGGCGGCAATACGGGCTGACCTAGTCGTACCAGGCCCGGCCGGCGCGCTCGATGAGGGCGAAGGCTCCCGCCGGCCCCCAGCTTCCTGCCGAATAAGGCTTGGGCGTCAGGCCCGCCTCGGCCCAGGCGTCGGCGACGCCGTCCACCCACCGCCAGGCTTCCTCGACCTCGTCGCGGCGCACGAACAGGGTGGAATTGCCGTTGATGGCGTCGAGCAGCAGCCGCTCGTAGGCGATCCGCCGCCGCGCGCCGGGGCCCGAATAGGCCCGCAGCAGCGACAACGACAGCGGCAGCGACTGCAGCCGCATGCCCTCCTGCCGCAGCCCCGGGGCCTTGTTCATCAGCAGCAGCTCGATGTCCTCGTCGGGCTGCAGGTCAATGACCAGCCGGTTGGCGACAAGGTCCTCGGTGCTGGCCGTCCCGAAGATCGAGTGCGGCACCGGCTTGAACTGGATGGCGATCTGGGTCCGCCGCTCGGGCAGCCGCTTGCCGGTGCGCAGGAAGAACGGCACGCCCGCCCAGCGCCAGTTGTCGATGTCGGCCCTCAGGGCGACGAAGGTCTCGGTTCCGCTCGCCTGGCCCCGCTCCTGCTCGTAGCCGGCGACCGATTTACCGCCCACCACGCCCGGCGTGTACTGGCCGCGGATGCTGGCGGTGGTGGCGTCGGCGCGGCTGAACCGTCGCAGCGAACGGAGCACCTTCACCTTCTCGTTGCGCACCGAGTCCGGCTCCATGTCGGCCGGGGGCTCCATGGCGACCAGGCACAGCAACTGGAGCATGTGATTCTGCGCCATGTCCCGCAGTGCGCCGTACTCGTCATAGTAGGGCCAGCGATCGCCGACCCCTTCGGTCTCGGCCACGGTGATCTGCACGTGGTCGATGGTCAGGTTGTTCCACAGCGGCTCGAACAGGGTGTTGGCGAACCGGAGCGCCAGTAGGTTCTGGACCGTCTCCTTGCCGAGGTAGTGGTCGATCCGGAAGATGCGCTCCTCGGCGAACACCGCCCCGACCGCGACGTTGATGGTCTTGGAGCTTTCCAGGTCCCGGCCGATCGGCTTTTCCAGCACGATACGGGTCTCGTCGGTCGCCAGCCCGGCGCCGGCGAGGGCCACGCAGACCCGCCCGTACAGGCTGGGCGACAGGGCCATGTAGAAGATCGGCCGGCTGGCCCCGCCCAGCGCCGGCCTCAGCGCCGCGACGCCCTCGGCCGTGGTCGCGTCGGCGGCCACATAGTCCAGGCGCTGGGCGAACCTTCTCCAGGCCTTGTCGTCGAGGCCCTCGGGCCGGGCGGCGAGATCGGCCCGCACCTCCTCGACGAAGGCCTCGCGGCTGAAGTCGCTGCGGGCCGTGGCGACCACCTTGAATCCGGCCGGCAAAAAGCCGTCAGCGTCCAGGAAATAGAGGGACGGCAGCAGCATCCGCCGCGCGAGGTCTCCCGCGCCGCCAAACAGCACAATCGCGTCCGCCTGAGGCGTTCCGGCCATCTTGCCTTCCTGGGGTTGAGTCGGAGGTCCGCCATAGCGCGGGCTGGCGAGGGCCGCGTCAAGGGCCGCCGATGCTGCATCGCCGCAGAACGCCTGGATCGCTACGCACGCTCGCGCGTTTGATAGGGTCGAGGGGCGATGATCTGTATGGCGTTTGACGAATTCCCGACCGGCCTGCCCGCGCCCAAGCCCCTGCGGCTTGGCGAGGCGGCCCTGTTCCTGGATCTAGACGGGACCCTTGCGCCCATCACCGGGCGGCCACAGGACGTGCAGCCCGATCCGCGGCGCTCCAGCCTGCTGAGTCAGCTGGAGAGCGCCCTGCAAGGTCGGCTGGCGGTCGTCAGCGGCCGTACGCTGGAAGATGTCGACCGCATCCTGGACCGCCGGGTGACGGCGGTCGCCGCCGTCCATGGCCTCGTGCGGCGCGATCCGGACGACAGGCTGCAGGAAACCCCCGCGCACCCGGCGCTGACCGAAGCCGTTCAACGCCTGCACGCCTTCGCCGCGCGCGACCCAGGCCTGATCGTCGAGGAGAAGGGGCTCAGCGCCACCTTGCACTACCGCCTGGCCGGGGCCCAGGCAGCCGACGCCCGCGCCCTGGCCGAAGACATCGCGGCCACCACCGGTCTGTTCCTCCAGCGCGGCGACATGGTGGAGGAGTTGCGCACACCGGGGCCCGACAAGGGCGACAGCGTCGCCGCCTTCATGGCCCGACCGCCCTTCGCCGGGTCGACGCCGGTGTTCGTCGGCGACGACGTCACAGACGAGGACGGGTTCGAGGCCGCCAACGCCCGCGGCGGATATGGCGTCCTGATCGGCCCGCCCCGCGCCACCGCCGCGAGCTTCCGCCTGGCCGACGTCGATGAGGCGCTCGCGTGGCTGGAGGCCGCCCTGTGAGCCGGCTGATCGTCGTCTCCAATCGCGTGAACCCGCCCAGCGGAACGGGGGAGGAGAGCGTGGGCGGCCTGGCCATGGCGCTGGCGGCCTCGCTTCGTGAATATTCCGGCGTCTGGTTCGGATGGAGCGGCAAGGCGCTGCCGGAGTTTACTGGCCAGATCGCGATGCAAAAGGTCGATGGGGTGACGGTGGCCACCGTCGATCTCGCCGACGCCGACGTCGGAGAATATTACAACGGCTACGCCAACAAGACGCTGTGGCCGCTGTTCCACTACCGCTCGGACCTGACCGCCTACGACCGCGCCTATGGCGAGGGCTATGCGCGGGTCAACGCCAGGTTCGCCGAGACCCTGCGCCCGCTGATCGAGCCAGACGATCTGATCTGGATCCATGACTACCACCTGATCCCTCTGGCGCGGGAGCTGCGCCAGCTGGGCGTCCGGAACCGGATCGGCTTCTTCCTGCACGTACCCTGGCCCGCCCACCAGCTGGTCACTACCCTGCCGGGCCATCGCAGGCTGGTGGAGGCGATGTTCGACTACGACCTCATCGGCTTCCAGACCGCGGAGTATCGGCAGGCCTTCGAAGAGTATGTGCTCGCCGAGGCGGACGGGGAGATTACGGCGCCCGGCCGTCTGAAGGCGTTCGGCCGCACAGTGCAGGTCGGCGCCTTCCCGATCGGCATAGACGCCGACGAATTCGCCCGCATGCTGAAGTCCCCGCGCGCCCGGCGCATGCGCGACCTGATGACCGCGGCGACCGTGTTCCGCCGGCTGATCGTCGGCGTCGACAGGCTGGACTATTCGAAGGGACTTGAGGAGCGCTTCCTCGGCTTCGAGCGCCTGCTGGCCGACGATCCGGATGTCCGGCGCGAGGTGCTGATGCTGCAGATCGCCCCCGTCAGCCGCGAGGGGGTGGAGGCCTATCAGGAAATCCGCGCCCGGCTGGACGCCCTGTCGGGCCGGATCAACGGCGAGTACGCCGATATCGACTGGGCGCCGTTCCGCTACGTGAACAAGAACTACCGCCGCGACGAACTGGCGGGCATCTACGCCGCCGCCCGGGTCGGCCTGGTGACGCCGCTGCGGGATGGGATGAACCTGGTGGCCAAGGAATTCGTCGCCGCCCAGAACCCCGAGGACCCCGGCGTCCTGATCCTCTCGCGGTTCGCCGGCGCAGCGCGCCAGCTGGGCGAGGCCCTGCTGGTCAATCCGAACAGCCCGGAAGAGGTCGCCGACGCGCTGCGGCGCGCCATGGCCATGGACCGGCCGGAGCGAATCCGCCGTTGGAGCGCTCTGTTCGATAACGTCCAGCGCGAGGACGTCACCGCTTGGCGCGACGACTTCGTCAATGCGCTGAAAGGCGTGCAGGTGAAGCGAGCCGCGCTGGCAAGCTGAGGGATGTCCGCATGGCCGATCGGAAGCTCGCCCGCTACCAGTCGATGCGGGACTTCTCCCGAACCGCCGAGCCGAGCGGCGATGCGACGGTCAAACCGTCCAACCGGCTGCGCTTTGTCATCCAGAAACATGCGGCCTCACGCCTGCACTACGACTTCCGGCTCGAACTGGATGGAGTGTTCAAGTCCTGGGCGGTGACCAAGGGCCCCTCGCTCGATCCCGCCGACAAACGTCTGGCGGTGGAGGTCGAGGACCACCCGCTCCACTATGGCGACTTCGAGGGCACGATCCCCAAGGGTCAGTACGGCGGCGGCACGGTCATGCTGTGGGATCGCGGCTACTGGGAACCGGAGGGCGACACAGACCCGCACGAGGGGCTGCGCAAGGGCGACCTGAAGATCGTCATGGACGGCGAGCGGCTGAAGGGCTCCTTCGTGCTGGTCCGGATGAAACGCCGGGAGGGCGAGAAGCGCGACAACTGGCTGCTGATCAAGCACCACGATGGCCATGCCCTGGAAGGCCGCGGCGACGCCCTGGTGCAGGGTGAGACCACCTCCATCGCCTCCGGTCGCAGCATGGAGGAGATCGCCGCGGGCGCGGGCAAGGGGCCGGCGCCCTTCATCACCGGCGGCCGCAAGCGGGCGGCGGCAGGCGATGTCTGGCGGTCCAACCGCGCCGAGAAGCCCGACCCGCAAAAGGCCGTGCCGCCGCGCGCCAAGCCCGCTGCAAAGCTCAAGGCCTCCGCCCTTCCCGGTTTCGTGCCGCCGCAGCTCGCCAGGTCCGTCGAGCGGCCGCCGCCGGGCGCTGGGTGGGGGCACGAGATCAAGTTCGACGGCTATCGACTGCAACTGCGCGTCGAAGGCGGCAAGGCGACGCTGAAGACCCGTTCCGGCCTCGATTGGAGCGCCAAGTTTTCGGAAATCGCGCGTGAAGCCGGCGTCCTGCCCGACTGCCTGATCGACGGCGAGGCCTGCGCCCTGGACCACGCGGGATCGCCGGACTTCCCGGCCCTGCAGGCGGCCCTGTCCGACGGCAGGACAAAGGACCTGATCTTCTTCGCCTTCGACGCCCTGTTCATCGCCGGGGAAGACTTGCGCGGTCTGCCGCTGCGGGAGCGAAAGGCGCGACTGAAGGCCCTGCTCGACGCGACAGGAAAGAAG
Organism: Pseudomonadota bacterium; assembly: GCA_023434015.1. Taxonomy (GTDB): domain Bacteria; phylum Pseudomonadota; class Alphaproteobacteria; order Caulobacterales; family Caulobacteraceae; genus Phenylobacterium. Next base: position 16,317 of record JAEYTM010000182.1, read on the forward strand.
CTCGGCGCGCGTATCCGCTACGTCGATCATTTCGAGACCGCCGGAGACGCGGTGCTGCAGTCGGCCTGCCGCATGTCGCTGGAAGGCATCGTTTCGAAGAAGCTCGACGCGCCGTATCGCTCGGACCGCAGCGAGACCTGGCTGAAGTCGAAATGCCGCGGCGGACACGAGGTGGTCATCGGCGGCTGGACCGGAGAGGCCGGGCAGCTGCGCTCCCTGCTGGTCGGCGTGCATCGCGGCGACAAACTGATCTACGTCGGCCGGGTGGGCACGGGCTTCGGCCGCGAGAAGGTGCGCCGTGTCCTCCCGCGCCTGGAGAAGCTGAAGGCCGACAAAAGCCCGTTCAGCGGCCCGGGGGCTCCGCGCAAGGAAGCCAATATCACCTGGGCGAAGCCGGAGCTGGTCGCCGAGATCGAGTTCGCCGGCTTCACCGGCTCAGGCATGGTCCGCCAGGCCGCCTTCAAGGCCTTGCGCGACGACAAGCCGGCGGAGGAGGTCGAGGCCGAAACCCCGGCGCCCCTGGCCGCGGCGGAACTGGCCGAGCCCGATCCAGCGGCGCCCCCCCCGGCCAAGCCGAAAGCCAAGGCGGCGACCAACCCCGGGGACAACGTGGTCATGGGGGTCAGCCTGTCCAACCCCGGCAAGGCGCTGTGGCCAGACGGCGGCGACGGCGCGCCGGTCACCAAGCTCGACCTCGCCCGCTATCTGGAAACCGTCGGCCCGTGGATGATGGAGCACATCAAGGGCCGGCCCTGTTCGATCATCCGCACCCCGGACGGGATTCTCGGCGACCAGCGCTTCTTCCAGCGGCACGTCGGCAAGGGCTCATCGGCCCTGATCTCGGAGGTCGAGGTCTTCGGCGACCACAAGCCCTATCTCCAGGTGGACCGCATCGAAGCGCTGGCCGCCCTGGCCCAGATCGGCGCGGTGGAGTTCCACCCCTGGAACTGCCAGCCCTTCAAGCCGGAGGTCCCCGGCCGCCTGGTCTTCGACCTGGACCCCGACGAGGGCATCCCCTTCGAACGGGTGATCGAAGCGGCGCTGGAGGTGAAGGCGCGTCTCGAGGTGCTGGGTCTCACCGCCTTCTGCAAGACCACCGGCGGCAAGGGCCTGCACGTGGTTACGCCGCTGAAGGACGGCAAAGGGAACGTCGACTGGCCGACCGCCAAGAGGTTCGCCCAGGACGTCTGCCTGGCGATCGCCGCCGACCAGCCCGACCGCTATGTGGTCAACATGGCCAAGGCCAAGCGGATCGGACGGATCTTCCTCGATTACCTGCGCAACGACCGCATGAGTACGGCGGTCGCCCCGCTGTCGCCCCGCGCGCGGCCGGGCGCGCCGGTTTCCTTCCCGCTGACCTGGAACCTGGTCAAGCCAGGGCTGGACCCCAAGAAGTACACCCTGCGCACCGCGCCCGGCCTGCTTAAGAAGACAAAGGCGTGGAGCGACTACTGCGACGCGGAGGCGCCGCTGGCGCCGGCGATCAGCAGGCTGAAGGCCCGCTAGGCGCGGCGGGCGTCCGCCGGCGCTCCTCGATCAGCCAGGCCTCGAAGGCTTTGAGGCCGGGGCTGCGGCGCCCCCGCGGATGGATCAGGGCGAAGACGCCGGGCGCAGGCACAAAGCCGAACGGAGCCACCAGGCGGCCGGCGGCGACGTCGTCCGCCGCCAGCAGCCAGGGCACGATAGCAGTGCCGGTCCCGGCCACCGCCCCGTCGACCATGAAGTGCTGATGGCTGAAGCTGAGCGTCTCGGCCGGACCGGGACTGCGGCCGGACAGGGCCGCCCATTCCTCGAAAGCCTGCGGCCGGGTCTGGGAGACCAGTCGCGGAGCCGCGTCCAGACCCTCGCGCGCGATGTGGCCGGCCACGGCGGGCGAGCAGACCAGACCGATGTCGTTGCCGGAGAAGGGCGTGATCGTGAACCCACGCGGCGGCTCGCCCACCACGATGCGCACGGAGGCGGCGGCGTCCGGCCCCATCATCTCGTCGCTGCCCAGGTCCAACAGCGACAGCCGCAGCTCGCGATGATCGCGGGTGAAGCCACTCAGGCGCGGGATCATCCACTTCGCAGCGATCGAGGGGTGACAGGCCATGCGCAGGGCGGCGGCCGGTCCTGCGAGCGGGCCGACCGCGCTTTCGATGATCTCGAATCCCTCGGTCAGGCGCCGGGCCAGTGCAGCGCCGACGGGGGTGAGCCGCTGGTCGTGTTTGGGGCCGGTGAACAGGGCCGCGCCCAGCACCTCCTCCAGCAGGCGGATCTGGCGGCTGACCGCACCGTGGGTGACGTTCAGCTCCCGCGCCGCCAGCCCGACGCGGCCGAGCCGCGCGGCGGCCTCGAAGGTCCGCAATCCGTTCAGCGAAGGCGTGAGCCGTCGCCGGGACGTGAGTTTTCCTGACATTCTGGAGAACACTAGTCGATTTGCCGGTGATGGCCATCCCGTCAAGCTTGCGTCATGCCGTCGCCTCCGCCCCTCGCCCGCTGGGCGCCTGCCCTGGCCGTCTGGTCAGCCCTCATCCTCTCCCTGCTGCTGCACGAGGATCCCGGCGCGGATCTGACGCTGACGCAGCGTCCGCTTTCGCCCTGCAGCCCGTCGCCCTCGGGCTGAACGACACCCGCGGCGATTGAACGGAAAGCTTCGCCGTGGGTTTATGCCGGACAGCCAACCAGAGGACGGACTGCGCATGGGCAAGTGGATCGGCATACTGCTCGCGATCATGATCGCCGCGGCGATCGTGGGCTTCCTGGTCGACGCCGTCCGGGTGATCGCCGGATTCCTGGTGGTCGTCTGCCTGGTGGTGCTGGCCTTCCAGATGCTGACCCGGCGAAAAGGCTGACCTTCCCCCTCCACGAACTGTGTTTCGCCGGCGACATGCGGCGCCACACCGCCGCGACATAGGCGCGCCAGATTTCCGGCTCGACACTGGGGAGCCGACACCATGAACCCGACCCGTCGCCATATCGTCGCGGGCGCCGCCGCCTTTGGCGCCCTGTCGCCGGCCCTGGCCCGCGCCCAGGCCGCGCCGCTCATCCAAAGGCCGATCCCGTCGACGGGAGAACTGCTGCCGGTGATCGGCGTCGGCACCGCCCGCCGTTACGAGGCCGCGCCAACCGAGGCCGAGCGCGCGCCGCTGCGCGACACCCTGGCCCGCTTCAAGGCCCAGGGGGGCAAGGTCATCGACACCGCCCCGTCCTATGGCCAGGCCGAGGCCATCGTCGGCCAGCTCGTCGAAGGCCTCAGGATCCGCCCGGACCTGTTCATCGCCACCAAGGTCGGCGCGGACACCAAGGCCGCCGGCGCGGCCCAGATCGAACAGGGCTTCAAGAACCTGAGGGTCGACCGGATCGACCTGATCGCCGTGCACAACCTGCGCGACATCGACAACCAGCTCGCCACCCTGCGCGACCTGAAGGCCCAGGGCCGCATCCGCTACCTCGGCGCCACCACCTCCTTCGACAACCAGTACGGCCCGTTCGAAGCCATGATGCGGCGGGAGGCGCTCGACTTCATCCAGGTCGACTATGCGCTCGACAACCGTGGCTCGGCCGAGCGGATCCTGCCGCTGGCGCAGGAACGCGGGATGGGCGTGATGATCAACCTGCCGTTCGGCCGCGACCGGCTGTTCAACGCCACCCGCGGCAAGCCGCTGCCCGACTGGGCGGCCGAAATCGACTGCACCACCTGGGCCCAGGTATTCCTGAAATACGTCGTCTCGCACCCGGCCGTCACCGTCGCCGTGCCCGGCATGGCCCAGGTCCGCTACGTGGACGACAACCTGATGGCCGCGCGCGGCCGCCTGCCCGACGCGGCCCTGCGCCGCCGGATGGAGCAATTCATTGACGCCCTCTGAGAGCCGCACGGCCCGGGGGGGCCGGCTCTCAAGGATCATCGTCGCCGAGCCGCACGAGGTCGCCCCCGTCGTCGCCGGTTTCCTGCTCTTCTTCCTGCTGTTCACCAGCTATTTCATGCTGCGCCCGGTGCGCGAGACCATGGGCGTGGCCGGCGGGGTGGACAACCTGCCGTGGATGTTCACCGGCACCTTCGTCGCCACCCTGGTGCTCGTACCCTTCTATGGCTGGCTAAGCTCGCGTGTGCAGCGCCGGCGGCTGCTGCCGGCGGCCTACGGCTTTGTCGCCCTGACCCTGGCCGGCTTCGCCGCCGGCCTGATGGCGAGCCCCGGCGACGTCTGGATGGGCAGGGCCTTCTACATCTGGATTTCGATGGTGAACCTGTTCGTCTTCTCGCTCGGCTGGAGCCTGATGGCGGATGTGTTCCGGCCCGAACAGGCCAGGCGGCTGTTCGGCCAGATCGCCGCCGGCGCCAGCCTGGGCGGGCTGACCGGTCCGCTCCTCAGCGGGCTGCTGGTCGGTCCGGTCGGTGAACCGGGGCTGCTGCTGATCTCCGCCGGCCTGCTGCTGATCAGCCTCCTGGCGGTCCGTTACGCGCTGGCCTGGCGCGAAGGCAATGGCCCCATCGAAGCGGTCGAGGCGGCGCCCAGCCAACCGATCGGCGGCAACATCTTCGCCGGCCTGACCCTGATCCTGCGCTCGCCGTTCCTGCTCGGGCTCTCCGCCTTCGTGGTGCTGCTCGCCTCGGTGAACACCTTCCTCTATCTGGAGCAGGCCCGGCTGGTCAGCCTGACCTTCGCCGACCGTGCGCAGCAGACACAGGCCTTCGCCGCCATCGATGTGGCGGTGCAGAGCCTGACCATCTTCATCCAGCTGTTCATCACCGGCCGCCTGACCAAGAAGCTGGGCGTCACCGTCCTGCTCACCGCCGTGCCGGTGCTGATGGTGGCCGGCCTGGGAATCCTGGCGGTCGCCGCCACCTTCCCGGTGCTGGTGGGCGTCATGGTGGTGCGACGGGTCGGCGAATACGCCCTGGTGAAACCCGGCCGCGACATGCTGTTCACGACCCTTGACGCCGAGACCAAGTACAAGGCCAAGAACGTCATCGACACCTTCGTCTATCGGGGCGGCGATGCGGTCAGCGCCTGGGTCAGCAAGGCGGTGGGCGCACTCGGCCTGGGCGCGGCCCTGGTGATGATCGTCGGGTCGCTGCTGGCGGCGATCTGGGCGACCATCGGCTACAGCCTCGGCCGCATCCACGACCGTCGCGTCGCCGAGCGGAGCTAAGCCCGCTTCTTGGCCGGCGCCTTGCGGGCGGCGGGCTTCTTGGCCGCGGACTTGCCGGCCGACGTCGAGCCGCTGCGGGCCTTCGGCGCCGGCTTGCGGCGCGCGCCGCCACCTTCACCCAGGCTGCGGCGCAGGGCCTCCATCAGGTCGATGACCTCGGCCTCCTTGGGCTCGTCCGGCGCCGTGACCGTGTGGCCCTTCTCCTTTTCCTTGATCAGGGCCCGCAGCGCGTCCTCGTAACGGTCAGTGAACTGGCTGGGGTCGAAGGGGCCTTCCTGCTGTTCGATGATCCGGGCGGCGATGTCGATCATCGCCGCGGGGGGCTTCACCGCCTCGATATGGCCGAAGAACTCCGCAGGGTCCTTCACCTCGCGCTTGTTGCGGATGGTGTAGGCGAGGATGCCCTTTGGCCCGGCCTCCAGCGCCATCAGACGCTCGCGCTGGTGCATGACCAGGCGGCCGAGCGCCACCTTGCCGGCCTTCTTCATCGCCTCGCGGATCACCGTGAACGCCTCCACCGCCATCTCGCCGTCGGGCGCCAGGAAGTAGGGATCGTTCCAGTAGAGGCGGTCGATGTCCGCCTCGTCGACGAACCGCTCGATGTCGAGGGTCCGGGTGGTCGCCAGCCGGACGTTCTTGATCTCCTCGTCGGTGACCACAACGTAGCGGCCCTTTTCGATCTCGTAGCCCTTGACGATCTCGGAGCGCTCCACCGGTCCGCTCTCCGGGTCCGTGGGGATCATCCGGATGCGGTTGTGGGTCTTCTTGTGCAGCATGTTGAAGTGCACTTCGCCGCTTCGCGTGGTGGCGGTGTAGAGCGCCACCGGGCAGCTCACGAGGCTGAGACGCAGGTAGCCCTGCCAGGTCGGTCGCGTGGCCATGGCGATCTCCGGACGATGTCGAGAGTCTCCAAACGCGAAGCTTGGCGATTCAGTTCGTCGGGTCCTTCCGTTCCCGGCGGCCGCTTGACTCCACGCCGCCCAGCCCTAGAACAAAAAAGGAACGAAAGGAGTCCGGAAAGTCATGTCCGATCCTCGCGCAGAGCGTCTGGCCGCCATGCGGGCTCAGATCGCCGCATTCGAGGCGGGCGGGCGCAGCCGCTCCGGCGTCCTGCCGTTCGGAGCGCCGGCAGTGGATTGCTGCCTGCCCGGCGGCGGCCTGCCGCTGGGGCGCTGGCATGAAATTCTCGGCCAGGGGATGGAGGTCGAGACCTCCGCCGCCCCCACCGCCTTCGCCGCCTTGATGGCCGCCCCCCTCGCCCGCCGGGGCGAGGCGGTCTGGGTGCTGCGTCGCGACGACCTCTTCGCCCCGGGGCTGGTCGGCCTGGGTTTCCCTTCCGACCGGCTGATTCAGGTCTGCGCCCGCGACGAGGCCGAAGCCCTGGCGGTTATGGAGGATGCCCTGGCCACCCTGGGCGTGACGGCGGTGTTCGCCGAGGTCGAGGCCGTGGGCCTCACCGCCGGCCGCCGCCTGCAGCTTGCCTGCGAGAAACTGGGCGCCACCGGCTTCGTCATCCGTCGCCGGCCCTACGGCGGCCAGGCCCGGCGCGAGGCCTCGGGCTCGGCCGCCGCCACCCGCTGGAATGTGCTTCCAGCCCCGTCCGAGACTCCGGCCGGCGAATTCGGCCTGGGGCCGCCGCGCTACCGGGTGGAGCTGGAACGCTGCCGGGGGGGGCGAACCGGATCGTGGTTGTTCGAGGCGGCCGGGGCCTATTCACTGGAGGCAAGGGATGGGACGCATCCTCTGCGCCTGGTCGCCGATGTGGGCGATCGCCAACTGGCGCCGGCGCAACCCTTCCGCCGAACCGCAGCTTAGCGACCGCTCCACCGCTTCGCGGTCCCCCTCCCCCGGTGCACGGGGGGGGGGCGGGGGGCCGCCCACGCCGGGCGAGAAGCGCACGCACCAGTCGGCCAGCGCCCGCAACGCCCCGGCGTCGAGGTCCGGCTCGGCCTCGGCGGTCATCAGGTCGGGGACCAGGGCCGCGGCGTCGGTGGCCTTCTGGCC
>JAEYTM010000195.1 GCA_023434015.1 Pseudomonadota bacterium
CCTGACCCACCACCTCGTCCAGCCGCTGCGGACGAAGGCGGTCGGCGAGCGGAGACGGGGCCTGGGGGGTCAGGCCCGCAGCTTCGAAGAGGTCGGCCATGGCGCATGGGCTTAGCACAAAAGGCCGCCCCCTCCACCGGCTCCGGTCAGGTGCGGAAGTTGGCGGTGATCGGCTGTCCGTTGCGTTCGATGGTGACCTGCCAGATGCGGGCGTCGACCGCCACGGAGCCCACTAGGTCGCGGACGCTCGAGACCGGCCGGCCGTTGACCGCACGGACGATGTCGCCTCGGCGCAGGCCGGCGTTCTGGGCGAAGCCGGGACTGACGCCCGTCAGCACCACGCCCGGCCCCGCGAACAGGTCGAGGCCCATCTCGTCGGCGACCGCCGGCGACATGTTCACCACAGTGGCCCCGGCGAAGGGATTGCGGCCAACGATCACCCGCTCGTCGCGGGCCGGCGTGGCGGGCGGGGCTTCGGCGCGAAGGGTGAGAACGACCTCCCCCGACGCCCGGTGAACGCCAAGACGCACGCTCTCGCCCGGCCGGTGGGTGCCGATGGCGTAGTTGAGGCTGGCGGCGTCGACCACGGGCCGGCCGTCGACGGTGGTGACGACGTCCCCCTGCCGCAGGCCGGCGCGATCGGCCGGACCGCCGCTCCACACGTCGGCGATGAGCGCGCCCTGAGGCAACGGCAGGCCGAGGCTTCGGGCGATCTCGCCGGTCACCGACTGGGTCCTGGCCCCCAGCCAGGGCCGGACCACGGTGCGGCCGCCGCCGACGGCGGTCTCCACCACCCGTCGCACGACCGCGGCGGGCATGGCGAAGCCGACCCCCGACGAGGTGCCCGAGCGCGACAGGATGAAGCTGTTCACCCCGATCAGGTCCCCGTCCATGTCCACCAGGGCGCCGCCGGAATTGCCCGGATTGATGGCCGCGTCGGTCTGGATATAGGCCGAGGCCGCGTCGCCCGAGGGATCGGCCGTGCGGTTGATGGCCGAGACGATGCCATTGGTCACCGTCTGTCCAACGCCGAACGGGTTGCCGATAGCCAGAACCAGGTCGCCGACCTCGGTGTCGCCGGAATCGTCGATCGCCAGCACCGGCAGCCGCTCGCCCGGCGGCAGGTCGATCTTCAGCACCGCGAGGTCGGTCCGCGGATCGGCCAGCAGGATGCGGGCGGCGAACTCGCGCCGGTCGGCCAGGGCGACGGTGATCTCCTGCCCGCCCTCCACGACGTGGTTGTTGGTCACGATCACCCCGTCCTCGCGGACGATGACGCCGGAGCCGAGCGAGCCCTGCACCCGGGCCCGCGGCGCGCCCAGGCCGAACAGCTCCCAGAACGGATCGGTCTGGGCGCGGACAAGCCGCTTGGCCGAGATGTTGACGACGGCCGGCGCCGCCCGCCTCACCACGGGGGCGAAGGATTGCTTCATCGCCGCCGCGCTGACCGGCGCCTGTCGGGTGGGCTGGGCGAACTGGGGCTGCGCCTGGCTCTTGCCCGTGGGGTCAGAGCAGGCCGCGAGCAGGGCGAGGGTCGGGATCAGAACGCGATGGGCGCGCATGCAAACTCCAGGCATCCGTAACGACAAACCACAGCGAAGGTTTCAGGCCCAAAAATGGCAGGATTCAAGCCCCCTCGCCTCCTGTCGGCGGCGCGCGGGCGCTGTGCAGGGCAAGGAGGAAGGCGGAGGCCAGCAGGCCGCCTGCCAGATAGATGGCCAGGCCCGGCGCATGCAGCACGCTGTCCGCCCGGATCGACCAGGCGAAGACCAGGCCGAAGATCAGCGGTCCGAAGACCGCGGCGATGCCCTGCAGGCTCTGATTGGCGCCCTGGAGCTGACCCTGCTGGTGCGGCGCCACACGGCGGGTCATCAGCGCCTGCAGGCCTGGCGTCAGGAAGTTGACCATGGCGAAGATCGGGATGCCGAGGAGGTAGAGCCAGCCTGTCGGGGCGAAGCCGTACCAGGCGAAGCCGATCGCGCCGGCCGCGGCGCCCAGCAGCACCGCCCGCCGCTCGCCGATTCGGGCCACGACCGGTCCGACGAGCACGGCCTGGACCACGACGCCGGCGATGCCGGTGGCCATGAAGGTCCAGCCCATGGTCTGCGGCGTCCAGCCGTAGCGATAGCCGCTGTAGAGGACGAAGATCGACGGCAGCACCATGTGGGCGAGCTGGAAGAGGAAGCCGACGCCGGCCAGACCCAGCAATCCGGACTGCGAGCGCAGAAGCCTCAGCGACCCCACCGGATTGGCCTTCGCCCACTCGAAGCGTGTGGCCCGACGCTCCGGCGGCAGGGATTCGGGCAGGACGAACAGGCCGTAAAGCCAGTTGACCAGGGTCAGGCCGGCGGCCGCCAGGAACGGCAGACGGAGGTCATGCTCACCGAGCAGGCCGCCGATCACCGGTCCGATGATGAAACCGAAGGAGAAGGCTGAGCCCATCATCCCGAACGCCTTGGCCCGCCGTTCCGGCGGCGTCACGTCCGCCAGATAGGCGCTGGCGGTCGAGAAACTGGCGGCCGTCAGACCGTTCAGCAACCGACCGAGGAACAGCCACCAAAGACCCGGCGCGAAGGCCATGAACAGGAAGTCGACGCCCAGTCCGAACAGCGAAACCAGCAGCACCGGTCGGCGGCCGTAGCGGTCGGCGACGAGGCCGAGCATCGGCCCGCTGAAGAACTGCATCACGCCCCAGACCACGGCGAACAGAACGTTCCATTCGGCCGCCGCGGCGGTGTCACCGTCGGTGAACTGCTTGATCAGGTTCGGCAGGATCGGGATCATGATCCCGAACGACACGGCGTTCATCAGGGCCGTGGCGAAGATGAAGCCGAAGGCGGCCTTGCGTGGCGGCCTGCCCCGGCGGCCGCGGCTCCCGGTCCCCGCGACGATATCGGGTGCGACTTCGGCAGGCGCCTGTGGTGTGGCGTCGCCGCTCACGTCACTCTCCATGTCATCTCGCAGCGGGGCGAAACCATGGGGCGATCCGGACCCTGACGCAACGCCGTCAGGCGAGCTTGCCCAAGGCGGCCAGCTGCGCCCGCCACCACTCGGCCAGGCGCATCAGCAGGGCCTGGTCCGGAAAACCGTGACGCGCCGCGTTCTCGGCCGGAACACGGTCGAAGCCGCGATGCTCGACGACCACGCGCGTCTCCTGT
>JAEYTM010000238.1 GCA_023434015.1 Pseudomonadota bacterium
CGCGGCCCCGGCGGCGGGGCGGGGGGTGCCCGCGCCCGCGCCCTATCCTGATCTGCAGAAGCGCCGCGGCGACGGGCCGGTGATCGTCCGCGCCAACCTGACCGGACGGCGTCTGGCGGCGGGCGAACAGGCCCTGGAAGACGCCCAGCTCAGCGCCGCCTTCACCGGAACCTCGACAGGCTGGATCGAAGACCTGACGACCACCGGCGACCTGGTCGCCGACCTGCGGGCGGAGGGCGCGCGGGCCGCCCAGGGCTCGGCCTCGGGCCTGCGGCTCGCCGCGACCGCCGCCGACCTGCGCTGGAGTCGCAAGGGCGGAGATGCGCTGTCCGCCACGCTCAAGATGGCGGGCGGCGTGGACGGCCTTTCCGCCGCCGACCTTCGCCTGAGCACGGCGGCCGGAGCGCTGCAGGGGCCGGTTTCGGCCAGCGCCCGGGGCGTGACCGCCGACCTCTCCGGAAGCCTCACGGCGCGCGGCGCCTGGACCGGCCTGGGCGCTCCTGTGGAGGGCGATTCCCCGCAGATCCTGGCCGTGAAGCGCGCCGCCCGCGGCTTCCGCGTCGCGGCGCCGGGCCTGGCGCTGAAGATCGACGCAGGCCGGCCGCCGACCTTCGCCCTCGCCCAGCCGCTGCGGCTGCTGCCGGACTCCGGCGGCCAGGTCACCCTCAACCCGCGCGGCGGCGTTCCCCTGCTCGGACCCGACGGCGGCGCCTTCCGCCTGACCGCCTCCGGCGGCGGTCTGCCGAGCCTCGACGCGCACGTCGGCCGGCTGGTGCTGGCCGACGGGGCGGTCACCGCGTCCGGACAGGTGAAGGCGGGTCTTTCTCTCGGCCCCATCGAGGATGCCGAGGTCGACGCCGCCGGCGCCCTGCGCATCGCTGGCGGCGCGATGCGGTTCACCGCCGAACGCTGCGCGACGGCGACGGCGCGGCATGTCGAGCTTGGCGAGAACGATGTGGAAGCCGCCAGCGGCCGCTTCTGTCCGGTGGCCGGACGACCCTTGCTGACCTTCGCGGGCGGCGACTGGCGGATCGACGGCCAGGCCCGCGACGCTGCCGCCCGCGCGCCCTTCCTGCAGGCTGCGGTCTCCCAGGCCGATGCGCGGGTGGTCTTCGGCCAGGCCCGCGGACGGCTTTACGCGGACGTCGCCATCGTCGATGCGACGGTGACCGACGCCGCCCCGCAGCCTCGCTTCAACCCGATGAGGATGTCGGGACAGGCGGACCTCGCGCGCGATGTCTGGACCGCCGACCTCGCCATCGGCCTGCCTGAGGGGCCGGTGATCGCGCGGGCGGGCCTGAGCCACAACAGCCTTACCGGTCAGGGCGGGGTGGGGATCGACACCGGGATGCTGACCTTCGCGGACGGCGGCCTGCAACCCGATCAGCTATCGCCCCTCGCCTCGGCGATCGGCTCGCCGGTCGAGGGGGAGGCGGCGTTCACGGGACGCTTCGACTGGACCGCGGCCGGCGCGACCAGTGGGGGCCGCCTGACCGTCCCGCGCCTCGATTTCCAGAGCCCGCTCGGCCGGGCGACCGGCCTGTCCGGAGACATCGCCTTCACCAGCCTCGCCCCCCTGATCGCGGCGCCCGGACAGACGCTGCGGGTGGAGAGCGTCGCCGCCCTGGTGCCGATCACGGGCGCGTCGGTCTCCTTCGCCCTCGACGAGAAGGCCCTGGTCGTCTCCGGCGCGGAAGCCGCCGTCGGTGGTGGCCGGGTGCTGGTGGAAAGCCTGGAGGTCCCGCTGACGCCCGACACGCCGATCCGCGGCGTCCTGCGGTTCGACGGGGTGCAACTGCACGACCTCGTCGAGGCCTCGCCGTTCGGGGAGCGGGTCGAGTTCGACGCCCGGGTCAGCGGCCGTGTGCCGTTCGAGGTGGTCGACCAGCGGCTCCGGGTCGTGAACGGGAATCTGAAGGCGATCGCGCCGGGCCGGCTGTCGGTGAACCGCGAGGCGATCACTCCGGTGGCGGCCAGCGGCGGCGCCGTCACCGCGCCCGTTCCACTGCCGGAGGTGGCCGAAACGACGGACACCTTCACCGACTTCGCCTATCAGGCGATGGAACACTTGGCGTTCGAGACCCTCGACCTGACCCTGAACAGCCGCGAGGACGGCCGGCTCAGCGCCCTGTTCCACATCATCGGACGGCACGATCCGCCTCAGCGTCAGGAAATCCGCCTGACGCTGCTGGAGCTGATCCAGCGCGATTTCCTGGGCCGCAAGCTGCCCCTGCCGTCGAACACCGGGGTGAACCTGACCCTGGACACGACGTTGAACCTGGACGATCTGCTACGCGACTATGCGGGATATTTGCGCCTGCGCAGTTCACCGCCGGTTCAGCCATGATATCCGATCTGCAGAGCGCGACATTGGAGACGACTGAATGACCGCAACAAGACCGCTGGCCGCCCTGGGTGGCGTGCTCGGCGCGATCGGCCTGCTCGGCCTCGCCGCCTGTGCGCCGACGATCCGGGTCAAGGTCGATCCGATCACCATCTACGCCAAGCTGGACGCCGACGTGCGCCTGCGGCTGGACGAGGACGTCAAGACCTTGATCCAGCAGAACCCGAACCTCTTCTAGAGGCTATGCCCATGCAGACCCGCAACATCCTCGGCCTCGCCGTCGGCGTCACCGCCGCCCTGGCCCTCGCTCCCGCCGCCATCGCCCAGGCCTCGGCCAAGTCCACCGTCGACGCCGCCAAGGCCGCCGGCATTGTCGGGGAGCAGGCCGACGGCTTTCTGGGCTTCGTGACCGAGCCCGCCGATCCGGCGATCCGCGCCGCTGTCGCCGAGATCAATTCCGGACGCGCCCAGCTCTATCGCCAGGCCGCCGCCAAGAACGGCGTCAGCGTCGAGGCGGCCGGCGCGGCCGCCTACACCCAGGTGGTGCAGAACCTCCTGAAGGCCGGCGAGTACTACAGGCCCAACGGCGGCGGCTGGACGCGCAAGTAGGCGCAGGCCTAGTCGAGCACCCTGTACGCCGGCAGCGTCAGGAACTCCTCGAACCGTTCCGACAGGCTCATGTCGGCGAAGAGGGCGACCGCTTCCGCAAAGCGGCCGCTCTCGAAAGCGCCCTGCGGCAGCGCCTGGCGCAGCGTGGCCATCTCCTCGTCCAGCACCTGGCGGAACAGGGCGGGCGTGACCACGCGCCCATCGTTCAGCCGCGCGGCGTGGCGGATCCACTGCCAGATCTGCGCCCGGCTGATCTCAGCCGTCGCCGCGTCCTCCATCAGATTGTAGAGCGGCACGGCGCCCCGGCCGCGCAGCCAGGCCTCGATGTACTGTACGCCGACGCGGATGTTCTCGCGCAGGCCTGCCTCGCTGCGCTCGCCGGCGTGGACCGCCAGCAGGTCCTCGCGGCTCACGACGACGTCCTCGCGCAGCTTGTGGAGCTGATTGGGCGTCGGCATCAGGCGGTCGAACACCTCCATCGCCACCGGCACGAGGTCCGGATGGGCGACCCAGGTGCCGTCGTGACCGTTTCCGGCCTCCCGCTCCTTGTCCGCGCGGACCTTGGCGAAGGCGGCCTCGTTCGCGGCCGCATCGCCCTTCACGGGAATCTGCGCCGCCATGCCGCCCATGGCGAAGGCCCCGCGCCGGTGGCAGGTCTTGATGAGCTGCAGCGAATAGGCGTTGAGGAAGGCCTGGCTCATCGTCATCACCGCCCGGTCGGGGGTGAGGGCGTCCGGCTGTGCCTTCAGGCGCTTGATGAACGAGAAGATGTAGTCCCACCGGCCGCAGTTGAGCCCGGCCATGTGCTGGCGCAGCTCGTAGAGGATCTCGTCCATCTCGAAGGCCGCGGGCAGGGTCTCGATCAGGACCGTGACCTTCACCGTCCCGGCGGGCAGGCCGAGCGCGTCCTGGGCGAACAGGAACACCTCGTTCCACAGCCGGGCCTCCAGATGGCTCTCCATCTTCGGCAGGTAGAAGTAGGGACCGCTCCCGGCCGCCACCTGCGCCCGGGCGTTATGGAAGAAGTACAGGCCGAAATCGAACAGCGAGCCCGACATCTCCTCGCGGTCGACCGTGGCGTTGGCCTCGGGCAGGTGCCAGCCGCGCGGCCGGACGATCAGGGTCGCCACCTTGTCCTTCAGGGCATAGCGCTTGCCGCTCGCCGGGTCGGTGAAGGCGAGATCGCCGGTCCAGCGGTCCTTCAGGTTGATCTGGCCGTCGAGCATGTTGGCCCAGGTCGGCGAGGAGGCGTCCTCGAAATCGGCCATGAACACCCTGGCGCCGGAGTTGAGGGCGTTGATGATCATCTTGCGGTCCACCGGCCCGGTGATCTCCACCCGCCGGTCCTGCAGATCGGCGGGAATCGGCGCGACCTTCCAGTCGGCGGCCCTGACCTGAGCCGTCTGCGGCAGGAAGTCGGGCTTGTCGCCGGCGTCGAAACGGGCCTGCCGCTCCTCGCGCAGCGCCAGCAGCTCCCGGCGGCGAGGATCGAACCGCCGGTGGAGCTCGGCCAGGAACGCCAGCGCGTCCGGGGTCAGCACCTCCGCGGCGCGGCCTTCCGGGGGTTTCCTGAGCTGAACGGTCGAGGCGGCGGCTTGGACGGACATCGGGGACTCCGGGCGCGAAGACGGCAGCGTACCTGCACCTTGCATGCAGGCGCCAGCCTCCCGCCGGCTCGGCCCGGCCTGCGGGAGGTAATGACGCGATAGCCGTCAGTGCGGCAGGACCAACTGCTCGGACGCGATGGCGTAGCGGGCGGTGGCGCGGCTGCGGGTCTCGTCGGAAATCCGCCGCCAGGCCACGCAGGCCTCTTCACGGGTCTCGAACGGCCCCATCACCTCCGGCGCGCCGCTCCTCAGGGACTTGAAGGCCAGGCAGCTGTAGTCGCCGCCGACGATCCAGAAACGTTCCGTGGTCATTTCGTGCTCCTCGTGTTCGGGCCCGCAGGCTCAGGCGAACTGGTTCATGGTGTTGTGGACGCCGCCAGCTTTCAGGGCGGCCTCGCCGGCGAACCAGCCCTTGTGGTCGTCGCCGATGTCGGAGCCAGACATGTTCTGGTGCTTCACGCAGGCGACGCCCTGGCGGATTTCCTGGCGCTGGACGTTCAGGACGTAACCCAGCATGCCGGCGGGGCCGAAGTACTCGCGGGCCAGGTTGTCGGTGCTGAGCGCGGCGGTGTGGTAGGTCGGCAGCGTGATCAGGTGGTGGAAGATGCCAGCCCGGCGGGCGCTGTCCGCCTGGAAGTCGCGGATGCGCTCGTCCGCTTCCCGCCCCAGGTCGGTGGCGTCGTACTGCGCGGCCATCAGTCTCGACCGGTCGTAGGCCGAGACGTCGCGGCCGGCCGCCGCCCAGTCGTCGTAAGTCTGCTGGCGGAAATTCAGCGTCCAGTTGAAGGACGGCGAGTTGTTATAGACCAGCTTGGCCCTGGGCATGACCGCGCGGATGCGGTCCATCATGCCGGCGATCTGGTCGATGTGCGGCTTTTCGGTCTCGATCCACAGCAGGTCCGCGCCGTTCTGCAGCGAGGTGATGGAGTCGAGCACGCAACGGTCCTCGCCGGTGCCCGGGCGGAACTGGAACAGGTTGGACGGCAGGCGACGCGGGCGGAGCAGCTTGCCGTCGCGGTTCAGCACGACGTCGCCGTTGGCCAGGTCCCCGGGCGCGATCTCCTCGCAGTCGAGGAAGCTGTTGTAGCGGTCGCCCAGGTCGCCCGGCTCGCGGCTGACGGCGATCTGCTTGGTCAGGCCCGCGCCCAGGCTGTCGGTGCGGGTGACGATGATCCCGTTGTCGACGCCGAGCTCCAGGAAGGCGTAGCGGCAGGCCCGGACCTTGGCGAGGAAGTCCTCGTGCGGGACCGTGACCTTGCCGTCCTGATGGCCGCACTGCTTCTCGTCGGAGACCTGGTTTTCGATCTGCAGGGCGCAGGCGCCCGCCTCGATCATCTTCCGGGCCAGCAGATAGGTCGCCTCGGCGTTGCCGAACCCTGCGTCGATGTCGGCGATGATCGGAACGACGTGGGTCTCGTGGTTGTCGATGGCGTCGATCAGCTGCTGCGCCCGTTCCGAATGGCCGGCCGCGCGGGCCGCGTCGAGGTCGCGGAACAGCAGGTTGAGCTCGCGCGCGTCCGCCTGCCGCAGGAAGGTGTAGAGTTCCTCGATCAGCTTCGGCACGGAAGTCTTTTCGTGCATCGACTGGTCCGGCAGGGGGCCGAACTCGGAGCGCAGCGCCGCGATCATCCAGCCCGACAAGTAGAGATATTTCCCCCGCGTCGTGCCGAAGTGCTTCTTGATCGCGATCATCTTCTGCTGGCCGATGAAGCCGTGCCAGCAGCCCAGCGACTGGGTGTAACGGCTGGGGTCGGCGTCATAGGCGGCCATGTCGCGACGCATGACGTCGGCGGTGTAGCGGGCGATCTCCAGCCCGGTCTTGAACCGGTTCTGCAACCGCATGCGGGCGACCGCCTCGGCGTCGATGGCGGCCCAGGGACCGCCCTGATTTCTGATGAGCTGGCTCATCTCGATGATGTGGTCCTGGTAGGCCATCGTGAACATCCGTGTGATGTGACAAGTTCGACTCTGCCTAACCCTTGAATTCTATGAAGGTAAGCCGGCGACAACTTGCGAAAAGGCAGGCTGGTCACACGCACACGTTGTCAATTCTGTAAATCTGTGACAAACCATCGGGATGGCGATGGGCGCGGAACGCAAGCTGTTCCTCGGCGCGCGGCTCAGGCGGCTGCGGCGCGATCTCGGCGTGACCCAGACGCGGATGGCCGAGGATCTCGGGGTCTCCCCCAGCTATTTCAACCTTCTGGAGCGCAACCAGCGGCCCGTGACGGCCCAGGTTCTGCTGCGCCTGGCCGAGGCCTACGACCTCGATCTCAAGACCCTGTCGTCCGATCCGGATTCCGCGGGGGCGACGGGACTGTCGGAGGTGTTCTCCGACCAGATGTTCCGCGACCTCGCCGTCGCCCGGCACGAGATCGCCGAGGTGGCCGACAGCGCCCCCGGCGTCGCCGAGGCGGTCGTCCGGCTGTATCGCGCCTATCTGGATCAGCGGCGGATGACCGACCTGGGCGCTCTGAGCCGGCCCGAGGACGGGACGCCGCCGCCGGTGGCCACCCCGTCGGACTGGGTGCGTGACTTCATCCAGGCTCAGAAGAACCATTTCGCCGATCTTGAGGAGGCGGCCGACGCCCTGTCCGCGGAGTTGCGGCAGGAGTCGCAGGATTTCGCCGCGGCGGCGCGCGAGCGCCTGTTCAAACGGCACGGGGTGCAGGTGCGCGTCGTGCCGCCGGACGTCCTGCCGGAGTCCGTCCGTCGCTATGACCATCACCGCAAGCGGCTGTTCCTGTCGGAGATGCTGACCGGCGCCGGTCGGACCTTCTCCCTGGCCTACCAGCTGGCGCTGCTCGACCACCGCGAACTCCTGGAGACGCTGGTGGACCGCGCCGGGCCGCCCGATCGGCCGACCCGCAATCTGCTGAAGGTGTCGCTCGCCAACTATCTGGCGGCGGCGATCCTGATGCCCTACGCGGCCTTCCACGAGGCGGCGGAACGCACCGGCTACGACATCGAGCTGATCCGCGCCCGCTTCGGCGTCTCCTTCGAGCAGGCCTGCCACCGGCTGACGACCCTCGCCCGGCCCGGGGCCCGGGGCGTGCCCTTCTTCATGGTGCGGGTGGATTCGGCGGGCAACATCTCGAAGCGGTTCGCCGGTTCGGCCTTCCCCTTCTCCCGGTTCGGCGGCGCCTGCCCACGCTGGAATGTGCATTCCAGCTTCCGCACGCCAGGCCGGATCGTCACCCAGATCGTCGAGACGCCGGACGGTCAGCGCTACTTCACGGTCTCCCGCACCGTTGCGCGCACGGCGGCGGCCTATGTCGGCGAGGATTCCGACCTGGCGATCGGCATGGGCTGCGAGCTCAAGTACGCCGAACGGCTGGTCTATTCGCGCGGCCGGGACCTGCGCGACCCCGTCGCCACCGGCATCGGCCCGGCGTGCCGGATCTGCGAGCGGCCCGCCTGTCCGCAGCGGGCCGCGGAGCCGATCAACCGCACCCTGATGGTGGACGACTTCACCAAGTCGATCTCGCCCTATCCGTTCGCCTCGGCCTAGAGCGGACGACCCTCGGCGGCCGGCGGTTCCGGCTCCTTCACCAGATCGGCGGCGGCCGCGAGCCGCTGGAGCGACGCCTGGTGGCTGGCTCGGGTGATCCGATAGCCGACAAGGCAGGCGACGCACAGGCCATAAAGAATAGCCAGGGTCGGGACGACGACGAGGCCGAGGTTGCGGACCACCTCGGGCGAGACCTGGCCGGGCTGGGCGCCGGCGGGGAAGCCGATGGCGGCCAGCAGGGCGCTGGAGGTGAAGATGCCGACCCCGGTGACCGCCTTGTTGACGAAGGCGGCGGCCGCGAAGAACAGGCCCTCCGACCGCCGTCCGGTGCGAAGTTCCGAATCCTCGACCACGTCGGCGATCATCGAGGACTGCAGGATGGTGCCGCTCACCGCCAGGGCGGTGGAGAAGACCTGCAGGAGGAAGATGGCCGGGAACAGCACGGTCGAACCGTTCGGCGGGAAGGCGTCGACGAGCCGCAGCACGATCGGCGCGCAGAGGAAGATCATGGCCGAACCGCTCAGCGCCTGGGCCGAGTTGCGCTTGCCGAACCGCCCCGACAGGGCCGGGGCGGCGACGAAGGCGCAGATCGCCGCCAGCAGGTTGGCGCCGGTCAGCAGGGCGATCCGCCGGGCGTCGAACTCCCAGAAGAAGGTGTTGAAGTAGAGACTCATCGAGAACACCACGCCGACGGCGGCGGCGTTGAACAGGCTGGACCCGAGGACCGCCAGGAACGAGCCGTTGGCGAGGGTGCCGATCATCTCCCGCACGAAGGTCGGCAGGCTGAGCCGGCGATCCGGCGGATTGCGCAGATGGGGGATCTGCCGGTGGGTGCCCAGCGCCGACAACATGATGGCCACGAACATCACCGCCCCGGCGGCCAGGCCGTAGTCGGTGTAGCCCTTGCGGGCGAGTTGGCCGACCGAGCTCGCCTCGTCCGGCTTCAGGAAGACGTAGAGTGCGGTGAACACCATCGCCAGGCCGCCGATCCAGCCGAACAGGTAGCGATAGCTGAGCAGACGCGTGCGCTCGTCATATTCGCTGGTCAGCTCGGCGGCGAGGGCGGCGCTGGGGATCTCGTAGAGGGTGATGAAGCTGCGGATCAGGATCGCCACGGCGATCAGGTAGAGGAACAGCGCCTGGTCGCTCCATCCCGCCGGCGGGTTCCATAGGAGCAGGTAGGAGAGGGCCACGGGCAGGGCCGCCGCGTACATGAAGGGGTGTCGCCGGCCCCACTTCGAGCGCCAGTTGTCGGAGATCTGCCCGACGATCGGGTCGAGGAAGGCGTCGACGAACAGGGCGATCATGATCGCCAGGCCCACCGTCGAGGCCGGCAGGCCCATGACCTGGTTGTAGAAGATCAGCAGGAAATAGGAGAAGCCGCTGTCCTTCACTCCGAAGGCGATGGAGCCGAAGCCGTAGAACAGCCGCGTCCGGGGGCTGAGCCGCCGGCCTGTCGCGGGGGTTTGGGCGGCGTCGGCCAAGCGGGTCTCCGGCAAGGCTATGACGGTGTGGGAGGCGCGCGTGCCCGTCAACGGGCTTCGCGCCGGCCGGCCTCAGAGGGTCAGCACGATCTTGCCCACATGATCGCCGGCTTCCAGCCAGGCGTGGGCGGCGGCGGCCTCGGCGAGCGGGAAGGTCCGGTCGATCCGTGGGGCCACCGCACCGGACGCGATCCACGGCCAGACGACCCGCTCGACCTCCGCCGCCAGCCGGGCCTTCTCGTCCGCGTCGCGCGGCCGCAGGGTCGAGCCGGTGATCACCGCGCGCTTCTGCATCACCCGCCAGATCGGCAGGCTGACCTCGCCGCCGCCCTGGGCGGCGATGAAGACGATGCGGCCGCCGGTGTTCAGCGCCTCCAGGTCCTTGGCGAAATAGTCGCCCCCGACCATGTCGAGGATGACGTCGCAGCCGCCCTCGGCCCGGGCGATCGCCGCGAAGTCCGCGGCGGTGGAGTCGATGGCGATGTCGGCGCCGAGCGCCCGCGCCATCTCGGCCTTGGCGGCGCCGCGGGCGGTGGCGATCACCCGGGCGCTGGCCGCCTTGCCCATCTGGATGGCGGTGGTCCCGATCCCGGACGTGGCGCCGTGGACCATCAGGGTCTCCCCCGCCTTCAGCCCCCCGTGTTCGAAGACGTTGGCGTAGACGGTGAACACCGTCTCGGGCAGGGCGGCGGCCTTTACGGGATCGAGACCTGCCGGGATGGGCAGGGCGTGGCGGGCGTCGACCGCGGCGTATTCGGCATAACCACCGCCGCCCAGCAGGGCGCAGACCCGGTCGCCGGCGCGCCAGCGGCCGGCGGCTTCAACCACCTCGCCGGCGACCTCCAGGCCCAGCGTCGCGGGAGCGCCGGGGGGCGGGGGGTAGGCGCCCAGCCGCTGGAGGATGTCGGGCCGGTTGACGCCCGCCGCCTGAACGCGGATGAGCACCTCGCCGGCCCGCGGCTCGGGACGGGGCATCTGCACGGTCCTGAGCGCCGTGGCGGGGCCGGTTCCGCCGTCGATGGCGACGGCGGTCATCAGGGTCCGGACGGACGTGTCCATGGCCTCGGCTCCGAAGAACTTGCGCAAACGCGTCTTGCGGAGTTGGATACCGCCCCTGCGGGGGCCGGCAAAGGGAGAGGCTCGCGAAGATGGAAGATCCGGCGGACATCCGCATCGGGCGTGGACAGCGGCTCACCGACGCGGTGCGTGAAGACCTGGAACTGTTCGGCGTGGCCGAACTGGAGGACCGCATCGAGGTTCTGCGATCCGAGATCGCTCGGA
>JAEYTM010000278.1 GCA_023434015.1 Pseudomonadota bacterium
CCTCGGCTCTGCCCTACATCAACGGGATCAAGCATCTGGGGAACCTGGCGGGCTCGATGCTGCCGGCGGACGTCTACGCCCGCTTCCAGCGCGCGCGCGGCCGCGACACCCTCTATATCTGCGCGACCGACGAGCACGGCACGCCGGCCGAACTGGCCGCCGCCGCCGTCGGTCAGGATGTGCGCACCTATTGCGATGAGCAGCACCAGATCCAGTACGACATCGGCCGCAGCTTCGGCGTGTCCTGGGACTTCTTCGGCCGCTCCTCCTCGCCGCAGAACCACCGCCTGACCCAGAGGTTTGCGAAGACGCTGTGGGAAGCCGGTTTCATCGAGGAGCGGGTCACCCAGCAGGTTTATTCGCTGGCCGACCGGCGGTTCTTGCCCGATCGCTACGTCATCGGCACCTGCCCGCATTGCGGCTACGAGGCGGCGCGCGGCGACCAGTGCGAGAACTGCACCCGCGTGCTGGACCCGGCCGACCTGATCCGTCCCCGTTCGGCGGTGTCCGGCTCCGAAGAGATCGAAATCCGCGATTCCAAGCACCTGTTCCTGCGCCAGTCGCTGTTCGCGCCGAAGCTGCGCAAGTGGGTGGATTCCAAGCGGGGCCACTGGCCCAACCTTGTGACCTCCATCGCCTACAAGTGGCTGGACGAGGGGCTGCAGGACCGCGGCATCACCCGCGATCTCGAATGGGGCGTGCCGGTCAACGCCTTCGACTGGGGTCCCAATCCCCAGGGCCAGCTGCCGGACGTCACGGCGCTCGCGTCGAAGGTGTTCTACGTCTGGTTCGACGCGCCCATCGAGTATATCGCCGCCCCCTGGGAATGGGCCGACGCCCGCGCCCGGGAGGTGGGCCGGGACGCGGCCGCCGACATCGAGTGGGAGCGCTGGTGGCGCGAGCCCCACGCCGCCGACGTCACCTATGTGGAATTCATGGGCAAGGACAACGTGCCCTTCCACACCGTCGGCTTCCCTTGCACCCTGTTCGGGGTCAACGAGACCCTGGGCTCCGACGGCGAGTGGAGCCAGGCGTCGAACACGCCCTGGAAGCTGGTCGACCGCCTGAAGGGATTCAACTGGCTCAACTACTACGGCGGCAAGTTCTCGACTTCGCAGAAGCGCGGGGTCTTCATGGACCATGCGCTGGAAATTCTGCCGGCCGACTACTGGCGCTGGTGGCTGACGGCCAACGCGCCGGAGGGCTCCGACGCCTCCTTCACCTGGGAGCAGTTCCAGGTGCAGGTGAACGCCGATCTCGCCGACGTGCTGGGCAATTTCGTCAACCGCATCCTGAAATTCACCGAGACCCGCTTCGAAGGCGTCGTCCCGGCCGGCGGCGAGGCGGGGGACCTGGAGCTGCGGCTGCAGGCCGACATCCTGGCCAAGCTGCGCGAGCTGACCTCGCTGATGGAGGACGCCGAGCTTCGCAAGGCCGCCCAGGCGGTGCGTCAGCTGTGGGTCCTGGGCAATCAGTACCTCACCGAAGCCGCGCCGTGGACCGCGATCAAGACCGATCCGGAACGCGCCGCGGTGGTGGTGCGCCACGGGCTGAACCTCGTGGCCCTCTTCGCCAAGGTGTCGGAGCCGTTCATCCCCTTCGCCGCGGAGAAGATCGCGGTGGCGGTCGGTCAGCCGTTCCCCGGCCAGTGGCCGTCCCTGGACGACGGGAACCCGCTCGACATCCTGCAGCCGGGTTCCCCGGTGCGGGCGCCCGAGGTGCTGTTCCGCAAGATCGAAAACGACCAGGTCGCCGAATGGCTGGAGCGTTTCGGCGGGCCGGAGGCGGGGGAGGCCTGAGCCGCCGCCCGCGCGGGGCCTCAGTGTCCGCCGGGCGTCCTCGGCTTGATGTCGAGCATGTCAGGCATGAAGGCGTTGTACTGCGCCGTGTAGCCGAGGTCCTCGACCACCTGCTGGTGCCCCTGCCACATCATGTGCAGGGCGACGTAGAGCACGATCACCAGGCCGACGTAGCCGATCCACCGGTACTTGTGCAGCATCCGGGCGATCCAGTGGGCGGCGACGCCCATCAGGGCGATCGAGACCAGCAGGCCGATGACCAGCACCGTCGGATGTTCGCGGGCCGCGCCGGCCACGGCCAGCACATTGTCCAGCGACATCGAGATGTCGGCGATCAGGATCTGAATGAAGGCGGCGCGGAAGGACTTGGCCGGCTTGACGTTCGGCTCGGTCGTCGGGTCGTCGTCCAGCGCCGCGTTGGCCGCGACTTCCTCGGCGCGCGCGTGGTCGCGCATCTCGCGCCACATCTTCCAGCAGACCCACAGCAGCAGCAGGCCGCCGGCGAACAGCAGGCCGATGATGCCGAGCAGCTGGGTGGTGATCAGCGCAAAGCCGATGCGGGTGACCACGGCGGCGATGAGGCCGTAGAAGATCGCCTTCTTGCGCTGCTCCTGGGGAAGCCCCCCGGCCGCGAGTCCGACCGCGACCGCATTGTCGCCGGCCAGCACCAGGTCGATCATCAGGACCTGGGCGAGGGCGGCGAGCGCGCCCGGTTCGAAGAGGCTCTCTAGCATCGGCTTTCAATGCGTCAGGACCGGGCCGGCTGCAACCGTTCAGCCGCGGCGCCTGGCCCCCTCGTAGAGCGCCACCGCGGCGGCGGCCGAGACGTTGAGGCTTTCGAAGCCGCCGGGCATCGGAATCCGCGCCAGCTCGTCGCAGTGCTCGGCCACCAGCCGGCGCAGGCCCTCGCCTTCGGAGCCGAGGACCAGCACCACGGGCGAGCCGTCCATGACGTCGGCCAGGTCCCGCTCAGCGTCGCCGCTCAGGCCGACGGTCCGCCAGCCGGACCGGGCGAGTTCTTCCCGCGCCCGGGACAGGTTGACGCCGCGGGCCACCGGAATCCGGTCGAGCGCTCCGGCGGCCGCCTTGGCGAGGGCGCCCGTGAAGCGGGGCGCGTGGCGGTCCTGCAGCACCACGCCCTGGGCGCCAAACGCGGCGGCGGAGCGCAGGATGGCGCCCACGTTCTGCGGATCGGTAAGCTGGTCGAGCATCAGCAGCACCGCGCCCGGGCCGCCGGCGAAATCCTCCAGCCCCACCGGCTCAAGCTGCGGGATGCGCAGGGCGACGCCCTGGTGGACCGCGCCCTGGGGCAGGAGCTGGGCGATCTGCTGGTTGTCGGCGGCCTCGAGCGTCGGTTGGCGGCCGAATCGGGATTCGATCTGTTTGACCTTTTCGGGGGTCGCGAGGATCCGCTGGGCCGGTTCGCGGCGCGGGTTGGCGAGCGCCGCCTCGACCGCGTGCCACCCCCAAATCCAGTCCTCCGCCGAGACGTCGGGACGTCTGGGGAAGCGTCCGTGCGGTCGCTGATTTCGACCTTTTCGGCCGTCGTTGCGTTCGTGATGCGAGGCCACTATAAGACGCGCTCCAAATCGGGGCCCCGACGGGTTTCCGCTTTCAGGACCATGTGATCGGGGGCTCTTAGCACCCCTCGCACCTGAGGGCGGAAGTCTTTGTTCGAGGCCTCGACATGGCTCTGAGCGCGCGGGGGAATGTCCCGAGTG
>JAEYTM010000209.1 GCA_023434015.1 Pseudomonadota bacterium
GCCTGGTGCGGCCGCTGGTGGCCGCCGGTCTCGTGCCCGCGACCTTCCCGCTGACGGTCAACGCCATCTCCGGCTATTCCGGCGGCGGCCGCGGCCTGATCGAGGAATTCGAGGCGCCGGCGCCGGCGGGGACCAACGACGCCTTCCGGCCCTACGGCCTCCACATGTCTCACAAGCACCTGCCTGAGATGCAGGCGCATGCGGGCCTGGCTCATCCGCCGCTTTTCGCGCCGGCGGTCGGGCGCTACGCCCAGGGCTTGATCGTCGACGTGCCGCTGCAGCTCTGGGCGCTGCCGGGCAAGCCGACGCCCGCCGACCTGCACACGGCCCTGCTGGCGGCCTACGCCGGCGAACGGTTCGTCGAGGTGGCCAGCGGCGCCGAATGCGCTGAGTTGCAGAAGAGCCGGGCAGGGGCCGCCGGCTATGTCGCCGCCCTCGATCCAGAGGCGTTGAACGGCGGCAATCGGATGAAGCTCTATGTCTTCGGCGACGCCCAGGGGACCCAGGCGCGGCTGATCGCCGTGCTCGACAACCTCGGCAAGGGCGCGTCCGGCGCCGCCGTGCAGAACCTCAATCTGATGCTGGGCCTGGAGGAGGGCGCCGGGCTCTGACGCGGGAAAGTCTTGCATCCGGATCGCGCGTCGCCACGTATCTGGATCATGACCCCGACCGCGCTGTCGCGCCGCTATCTGCTGGTCTCCGCCCTCGGGCTCGCCGTCCCGGGAGCCGGGCTGGCGGCCTACAAGGACCCCTATGCAGCTTCGCCGTGGCGTAAGGTCACCGACGCGGAGTGGCGCAAGCGCTTGCCGGCGGCCAGCTATCGGATTCTGCGCCACGAGGACACCGAGCGGCCGGGCTCCAGCCCGCTGAACCGTGAAAAGCGCAAGGGCGTCTACGCCTGCCTTGGCTGCGGCCTGCCGCTGTTTGAGTCCGCCTGGAAGTTCGAGAGCGGCACCGGCTGGCCCAGCTTCCACACCGTTATCAAGGGGGCGGTGGACAAGAAGCCGGACTTCAAGATCGGCGTGCCGCGGGACGAGTATCACTGCGCCCGCTGCCTGGGGCATCAGGGGCACGTCTTCAACGACGGGCCCCGTCCGACCGGACTGCGCTACTGCAACAACGGCTTCGCCCTGAGGTTCGTCCCGGCCTAGGCCTTATCGCCGGGCGTGGACGGCGCCGCCGGTACGCCCTGGCGGATGCGCCCCGACCCGGAGACGTCCGTCTCCAGCCGCGCCGGATTGGTGCGCAGGTCCACTTCACCGGAACCCGAAATCTCCAGCGTGGCCCAGTCCTGCGGCGCGATGGACGCCTTGCCGGCCCCGGAGATATCCACCTTGGCGCCATCCGAAGCCAGGGTGCCGAGATCCGCCTTGCCCGAGCCGGAGATGTCCAGCTCGACCACCTTGGCCTGGCCTTTGGCCACCACCTCCGCATCGCCGGAAAGGTCGATCTCCAGCCGGTCCTGCCGATAGCCTTCGATGGTCAGGCTGTTGGAACCGCCCAGGTCGAAGCGGGTGACGGCAGGGGCGGTCATGACGATGGTCAGCCGGCCGCCGTTGCGCACTCGGCGGTGGAGGCGAATCTTGCCGTCCTCCACCACAACCTCATCGACCGTGCCTTTCGGCCCGGTGACCGTCAGCTTGCCGGGGCCGGCGGCCTGGGTGAAGGCCACGTCGGCTGGCAGTTCCAGCTCCAGAAGGTCGCCGCCGCTCCAGGCGAGCTCGCGCGTGGCCTGAGGACCGGAGCCGTCGACGCGTTCCCGGCCTTGGAGGCCACGGTCGTGGTCTTCCCAGTTCCAGCCGTCGTGGCGGCCGATCGACCAGACGCCGCGGGAGATCGCTTCGGGACCGCCGATGGAGATCGCCGCAGACAGCGCGATCAGGGCCACCATGAAGCCGGTGACGGCGATCAGGACCAGCACGCGGATCATCGGGCGTTCTCCTGGGTCTGAGGCTCGAGCGCGGGCTTGAGCAGGCGATAGTGCAGGCGGCCGTACCAGACGAGGGCGTTGACCAGGCCGATGGTGACGAGAGTGACGATCGCGCCGACCGAGGTCGCCGCCGCCATCAGTCCGAGGCCGCCCAGCAGGGCTGCGGCGACACCGCCCGGCGGGTCGGCGAAGGGCCCGGCCGCGAACAGCACGCCGCCGGCGAAGAAGACGGCGATGGCGGCGATGGTGAAGCCGAAGATCACGCCCACCACGGTCATCAGGATCGGCAGCAGGATCAGCAGGTCGATGGCCCCCAGGCCGAGAACGGCGAAGATCGCCGCCGCTGCCGCCGACGGATTGCGCTCCTGTTCCCAGCGCTTGAGGCCGATCTCGGCGCGCAGTTCGCGCGCCAGGCGGCCCGGATCGCCAAGGGCGGCGGCGACGTCGGCCTCGCTGCGGCCGGCGGCGATCCCGTCGGTGAAGTGGGTTTCATAGTCGGCGATGATCTCGGCGACCGTCGCCGGAGGCAGGCCCCGCAGGCCATCCCGCAACCGGCCGATGAAAGCCTGGCGTGTCATTCCGCCCCTCCAAGGATGTCGTTCACGGACTGGGAGAACGCCGCCCAGGCCGCCTTCTGAGACGTGAAGCTGGCCCGGCCAGCTTCGGTCAGCCGGTAGTATTTGCGCGACGGCCCGGCGGAAGATTCCACCAGATAGGTCTCGACCAAGCCGTCGGTCTGCAGGCGCCTCATCAGCGGATAGATGGTGCCTTCACCCATGCCGATCGCTTCGGCCAGGCGGCTGGCGATTTCATAGGCGTAGCTGTCGTGCTGGGAGAGCAGCGCCAGAACGCAGAGTTCTAGCGACCCCTTCTTCAGCTGGACGTCGATGGCTTCCGGCACGGCTGCGGCTCCCTTTCGATGTCTGTTGTACGGCAAGGTATCGTGTGACGCAAGGTAGCGTGCGTTACATCTTAGTAAGGCGCCGGCGGTTGCCTTGGTTCAAAGGGGCGGCCTAGGTTTCCGGTTCGCAGGAGCGGGGCATGCACAGGATCATCACCAGTTTCTCGATGGCCCTGCTGCTCTGCCTGGCGGCCTGCGGCGATGCGTCCGTCGATCCGCAGGCAGACGAGCTTGGGCGCACCGCCTTCCGGGCCTTGCAGCGCGGCGACTGGCGCGTGCTGCAGCCCCTGCTGTCGCCCGCGGCGGCTCAGGATCCCGAAACACAGGCGCGGCTGGAAGCGATGCGGCGCGACGTGCCGCTCCAGGCCCCCACGTCTGTCGAAGTGGTGGAGTGGCGCCCGTCCGGCCCGTCCGGCCCGGCAGGCGCAGCGGGGCCGGGGGCGAGCATCAGCTATCGCTACGACTTCTCGGCGCGGTCGGTGATCGTGAAGGTGAGATTCGCGCGTGACGGAGGCCGTCTCTCGGTCGCGGGCATGGAGATCGCGCCGGCGCCGGCAGCGCTCGGCGCGCCGCCTAGGACCTGACCTTCACATAGTCGCCGGGCGCGTCGCCCAGCGGCGTCAGCGGCCCCTTCGCCGGGTCGCGGGCGGCGACCAGCTTTCCGGACCTGACCTTCAGCCAGCCCGCCCAGTGCGGCCACCATGACCCGGGCGCCTCCGTCGCTGAGGATTGCCAGTCTTCCAGGCTCGCCGGCAGCTGGTCGCTGGTCCAGTGCTGGTACTTCCCGGCGGCCGGCGCATTGATGACGCCGGCGATATGGCCCGAACCCGCCATGGTGAAGGTGACCGGCCCGCCGAACAGCCTGGCGCCCTTGTAGACGGAGCGGGCCGGGGCGATGTGGTCCTCCTTCGAGGACTGCACATAGATCGGGGTCTTCACCTTACCGAGGTCGAGGGTGACGCCGTCGAGCACCAGCTCGCCCTTGGCCAGGGCGTTCTCGCCGTAGAACCTGCGCAGGTAGAAGAGATGAAGGGCCTTGGGCATCCGCGTCTGGTCGGAGTTCCAGAACAGCAGGTCGAAGGGCTTGGGCTCCTTGCCCATCAGATAGTTGTTCACGAAGAACGACCAGATCAGGTCGTTCGAGCGCAGCGAGTTGAAGGTCTCGGCCATGGCCTGGCCTGAGAGCACGCCGCCGCTGGCGTCCATCTGCTGCTCGAGCTCGGCGAGCCATTCCTCATTGGTGAACAGCAACAGGTCGCCGGCTTCCGAGAAGTCCTGCTGAGCGGCGAAGAAGGTGGCCGAGGCCACACGCCGGTCCTTCTTCGCCGCCATGTGGGCGAGGGTGGCCGACAGCAGGGTGCCGCCGATGCAGTAGCCGACGGTGTTGACCTGCTTGACGCCGCACTGGTCCATCGCCGCCTGCGTCCCGGCGTAGACGCCCTCGCGCATGTAGTCCTCGAACGTCCTGCCGGCCATCGACGGGTCCGGATTGACCCAGGAGGCGACGAAGACGGTGATCCCCTGGTCCGCCAGCCAGCGGATCATCGAGTTCTCCGGGCGCAGATCGAGGATGTAGAACTTGTTGATCCACGGCGGGAAGATCAGCAGGGGGATCTCGTGGACCTGCTCCGTCGTTGGAGAGAACTGCAACAACTCTATGATGTCGTTGCGGAACACCACCTTGCCCGGCGCGGTCGCGACGTTCTCGCCGATCCTGAACATCTCGTAGTCGGTCTGGGAGATCGCCAGCTTGCCGTCGCCGCGCTGCAGGTCGGCGACGAAGTTGTCCATCCCCCGCACCAGGCTGTCGCCGCCGGTGGCCATCACCTCGCGCAGGGCGGCGGGATTCGACGCCAGGAAGTTCGATGGGGAGAAGGCGTCGGTGAGCATCTTCATGAAGAACTCGACCCGGCGCTTGCTCATCGGGTCGACCGCGTCGACGTCCGCCACGAGGTCGTTCAGCCAGTTCGAGGTCAGCAGGTAGGACTGCTTGATCACGTCGAAGACGGGATTCTCCACCCAGTCCGGATCGCTGAACCGCCGGTCGCCCTTGGCGGGCGCGACAACGGGCTCGGACTGACCGTCGGTGATCCGCCGGGTCGCCGACTGCCACAGGTCGAGATAGCGGGTGAACAGGTCCGCCTGGGCGCGCATCAGGCGGTCGGGCTGGGCGGCGAGGCGGCCCATCACCTCAGTCAGCGCTGGGGCCACATGGAAGGGATCGGGGGTCAGGCCAGACGGCCTGTCCGCCTGGCGCAGCGCCATCTCGGCGATCGCGCCCTGGGCGGTGAGGGCGGCCCGGGCCAGATTGATCGACAGCTTCTCGAGTTGGCCGCGCTGCTCTGCCGACAGATGGGCGGGGTCGACGCCGGCGGGCGCAGCCGCGGCGGGTTCGGCAGGGGATGGCTTGGGCGCGGTCTTGGGGCGAGCGGCTTTGGCCACGGCGGCCTTGGGCTTGCCGGCCATCGGCGGGGCGACCTGAGGCTTGGCGGCCTTCCGGCGGGTTCTGACCGGCGTCGGGGACTTTTCACCCATCTCACTCATCCTTCCGACCAAACCGCGGTCGCTCTTTCGCCACGGCCGATCATCGCATAAGAGCGTTGCGGAAATGAATGCGCCCACTCGCCTTTTTCTGAACGCCCCGCGCCGCGCCAGGACTGCGCGCGCCGCGGCATGCGTCGGCCTGGGCGCCCTTCTTTCGGGCTGTATCGGCAATCCCTTCGACACCGCGAAGGTCGATCCGACCTCGCCGGTGGCCGGCGACGTCGAGCGGATGGCCCGCGCAAACAAGGATTATCCGAGCTTTTCCGAGATTCCACAGTTCCCGCCCGACGTGCGGCCGCTGCGCCTTTACGGACAGGCGGTGCGCCAGGCGACGCAGGTACGCGATCAGCTCGAACGCGAGACCGCGCCGGGGACCTGGGCTCTCCAGAACACCGGCGCCTTCGCCGATTCCGCCCGCGCCGCGGCGGGGCCGGACCTGTCCGCGGCGCCCGCACCGGACACCGCCGCCTTCGCCGAAGATCTGCGCAGGCGAGCTACACCGCCTCCGCCGCCCGTCAGATAGGGCCCGCGGAGGCTAAAAATCATTCGAATGGCTTGGCTGACTCCCGCCCGGAGTCTATCCATGCCCGACCTCAGCTCCCTGACAGCCGCAATGGGCAGCTCGCGGCGCAAGAGCTTTAAAATGACTCCCGAATTCCACCGTATCCGACGCCTCCCGCCTTACGTCTTCGAGGAGGTGAACCGCATCAAGGCGCGCCTGCGCAGCGAGGGCGTGGACATTATCGACTTCGGCATGGGCAACCCCGACATGCCGACGCCGAAACACATCGTCGATAAGCTGGTCGAGACGGCCCGAGACCCCAAGGCCGGCCGCTATTCCGCGTCGCGCGGGATCGTCGGCCTGCGCAAGGCGATGGCCAACTATTACGACCGCCGGTTCGGTGTGAAGCTGAACCCTCAGACCGAGGTGATCGCCACCCTGGGGTCGAAGGAAGGCTTCGCCAACCTGGCTCAGGCGCTGACCGCGCCCGGCGACGTCATCGTCTGTCCGAACCCGGCCTATCCGATCCACGCCTACGGCTTCATCATGGCCGGCGGGGTGATCCGCCACGTGCCCGCGCCGTCGCCGGAGGAATATCTGGCCGGCGTCAGCCGGGCGGTGAAGCATTCCGCCCCGCCGCCCAGCGTGCTGATCGTCAGCTATCCGTCGAACCCGACGGCCCAGTGGGTGGATCTCGACTTCTACAAGGAGGTCGTGGCCCTGGCGAAGAAGCACGAGATGCTGGTGCTTTCCGACATCGCCTATTCGGAGATCTATTTCGACGACAACCCGCCGCCGTCGATCCTCCAGGTCGAGGGCGCCAAGGACATCGCCGTCGAGGTCAATTCGCTGTCGAAGACCTACGCCATGGCCGGCTGGCGCGTTGGCATGGTGGTCGGCAACGAGCGGATGTGCGCAGCCCTGGCCCGGGTGAAGTCCTATCTCGATTACGGCGCCTACACGCCGATCCAGGTGGCCGCGGCCGCCGCGCTCAACGGACCGCAGGACTGCGCCGACGAGATCCGCGCGATCTACAAGGGCCGCCGCGACACCCTGATCAGTTCGATGAAGCGGGCAGGGTGGGATATCCCCGCGCCGTCGGCCTCGATGTTCGCCTGGGCCCCGCTGCCCGAGGCATACAGGGAAGCCGGCTCGATGCTGTTCGCCAAGCTGCTGATCGAGGAGGCCGGGGTCGCCGTGGCGCCCGGCATCGCTTTCGGGGAGTATGGCGAGGGCTATGTGCGGATCGGGCTTGTGGAGAACGAGCACCGCATCCGGCAGGCTGCGCGCAATGTGAAGAAGTTCCTGGCCAACGCCGACGAGATCCTCGGCCGCGCCCACAACACCATGGCGGCGCAATGAGCGAGCAAAAGACCTGGCGCGTCGGCGTCGCCGGCCTCGGCACGGTCGGGGGCGGGCTTCTGAAGTTCCTGGGTGAACGGCCTGACTTCGCCCCGGCCGGCGGGACGGTGACGGTGACGGGCGTTTCGGCGCGTTCGCGTTCGCGGCCCCGGCCGGTGGACATCTCGCAGGTCGAATGGTTCGACGATCCGGTGTCTCTCGCCAGGTCGCCGAACGTCGACATCTTCGTCGAACTGGTCGGCGGCTCCGACGGCCCGGCCAAGGCCGCCGTCGAGGCGGCGCTGATCGCGGGCAAGCCCGTGGTCACCGCCAACAAGGCCCTGATCGCCGAGCACGGCGCCGAACTGGCCGCCCTGGCCGAGACGCAGGGGGTGCCGCTGCTGTTCGAGGCCGCGGTGATGGGCGGCGTGCCGGCGGTGAAGATGGTCCGCGAGGCCCTGGTCGGCGACGAGATCCAGTCGATCGCCGGGATTCTCAACGGCACCTGCAACTTCATCCTGACCGAGATGGAGACGACCGGCCGGTCGTTCGCCGATGTGCTCGCCGAGGCCCAGCGCCTGGGCTACGCCGAGGCCGATCCGACCATGGACGTCGGCGGCTTCGACGCGGCCCACAAGATTTCGATCCTCGCCGCCCTGGCCTTCGGCTGCGCGCCGAACTACGCGGCCGCGGAGATTGAGGGCATCGACAACGTCGACCTGCTGGACATCAAGCTGGCCCGCGACCTCGGTTACCGGATCAAGCTGGTGGCTTCCGCCGACAGATCGCCGGACGGGGTGCTGGTGCGGGTGCATCCGTCCCTCGCCCCGGTCGGCCATCCGCTGGCCCAGGCGGGCGGGGCGCTCAACGCCCTGTTCATCGAAGGCGCCCGGATCGGACGGATCTTCGTCCAGGGCCCCGGCGCGGGCGCCGGACCGACCGCGGCGGCCGTGGCCGCCGACATCGCCGACGTGATGACCGGCGCGGTGCGTCCGGTGTTCCAGGGGCCGGCGGCCTCGCTGGCGCCGTTCACGCCGGTCGATCCGTCGAAGAATGTCGGGCGGGCCTATCTGCGCTTCCTGGTGAAGGATGAGCCGGGCGTGATCGCGGCCGTGTCCGAAACCCTCGCCGAGGCCGGCGTCTCCATCGAGAGCTTCCTGCAGAAGCCGGTGGAGCACGCTCCCGGAATGCCCGAGGGCGGCGTGCCCATCGTCCTGACCACCCACGCGGTGGCCGAATCCGTCCTGGAGGCGGCCATCGAGCGTATCGCTGGCCTGTCCGCCGTGCTCGATCGGCCCCGGCTCCTGCGCATCGCGCGCATCTGACTAAGACTAGAATCGCGCTCTGCGGGGCGCGCACCGCTGGAGACGCTTGAAGATGACTTCCGAAGTTCTGGATCGTGGCCTCGTTCTCGACGCCGTCAGGGTGACCGAGATCGCCGCCGTGGCCGCCTGGAAGCTCGTCGGGCGCGGCGACGAGAAGGCCGCCGACCAAGCCGCGGTCGACGCCATGCGCACGGCGCTCAACGACCTGGAGATCGACGGCGAGATCGTCATCGGCGAGGGCGAGCGCGACGAGGCGCCGATGCTCTATATCGGCGAGAAGGTGGGCAAGGGCGGCAAGGCGAAGATCGACATCGCCCTGGACCCGCTCGAAGGCACCACCCTGACGGCGAAGGCGATGGCCAACGCCCTGGCGGTGATGGCCTGGGCCCCGAAGGGCACCCTGCTCAACGCCCCCGACACCTACATGGACAAGATCGCCTGCGGCCCCGGCTATCCGCCCGGCGTCATCGATCTCGACAAGTCGCCGGCCGAGAACGTCCAGGCCCTGGCCGCGGCCAAGGGCGTCGAGCCGTCGGCGATCACCGTCTGCGTGCTCGACCGGCCCCGCCATGCCGAGATCATCGCCAGCCTGCGGGCCCTCGGCGCGCGGGTCTACCTCATCACCGACGGCGACGTGGCCGGGGTGATGAACACCGCCAATCCCGACACCGGCGTCGACATGTACATGGGCTCCGGCGGCGCGCCTGAAGGCGTCCTGGCCTGCGCGGCGCTCAAGTGCGTCGGCGGCCAGTTCCAGGGCCGCCTGGTATTCCGCAACGCCGACGAGCGCGCCCGCGCCGCCCGGGTCGGGATCACCGATCTCGACAAGAAGTACGATCTGCACGAGATGGTCCGCGCCGATGCGATCTTCGCCGCCACCGGCGTGACCGACGGGGCGCTGCTGGATGGGGTCAAGTTCAAGGACGGCTTCGTCCATACCCACACCCTGGTCATGAACTCCGCCACCCATACGGTGCGCGAAGTGCGGATGAAGCGGCCGGCCTGATGCGCTGCGTCCGTTCGTGACGTAGCGGACTGCGACGACCCTGTGACTGGCGACTCGCCCCCGGCGAGCCGATAGTGCGTGTTCAGGCGGTGCTACGGAGCGGTCGGGCGGCATGGCGGACGGAAACGCCCCTCTGGGATACCTCGGCGTCAGCCGCTCGCTCTCCGGGCGGCTTTGGCGCGAGCGGGCGGCCGACCCTGCGCTGGTCCGTCGTCATCAGCTCTGCCACGGCCTGTCCGAGCCGCTGGCGCGAGCGCTGGCGGCGCGGGGCGTGGCCGACCATCAGGGCGGCGACTACCTCAACCCCACCCTGAAGGCGCTCTTCCCCGACCCGTCGTGCTTCGCCGACATGGATCGGGCGGCGAGCGTCCTGGTCGACGCCCTGGAACGGCGGCGGCCGATGGTGGTGTTCGCCGACTACGACGTGGACGGAGCGTCGTCCGCCGCCCAGCTGGTCCGCTGGTTCCGGGCCATGGGCCACGAGCTGCCGATCTTCGTGCCCGACCGGATCGTCGACGGCTATGGACCGTCGCCGGCGATCATGCGTCGTCTGAAGGACGAAGGCGCGGAACTGGTCATCACCGTGGACTGCGGGGCGGCCGCCCACGACGCCCTGGCCTGCGCCGCCGAGATCGGTCTCGACGTGGTGGTGGTCGACCATCACCTGATGCGCGGCGAGGACATCCCGCGGGTCGCGGCCCTGGTGAACCCCAATCGACCCGACTGCGGCTCCGGGCAGGGGCATCTGGCGGCGGCGGGGGTCACCTTCGTGCTGCTCGCCGCCCTGAACCGGGAGGCGCGCCGGCGCGGGCTGTTCGGCGGTCGCGCCGAACCCGACCTGCGCCAGTGGCTCGACCTGGCCGCCATGGGCGCCATCTGCGACGTGACCCAGCTGACCGGCTTCAACCGCGCCCTGGCGGCCCAGGGCTTGAAAGTGATGTCGGCCTGGAGGAACCCCGGCCTGAAGGCGCTGCTGGAGGTCGCCAAGAGCGAGGGGCCGGCCTCGGTATTCCACGTGGGATTCATCCTCGGGCCGCGGATCAACGCGGGTGGGCGAATCGGCCGCTCGGACCTGGGCGCGCGCCTGCTGTCCACCGACGACGCGGAGGAGACGAGGGCGCTCGCCGCCGAACTCGACGCGCTCAACGCCTCGCGCAAGGAGGTCGAGCGGGAGGTCACCGAATCGGCGATCGCGATGATCGAGCAGACGAGCAA
The DNA here is from genome assembly GCA_023434015.1 of Pseudomonadota bacterium. GTDB lineage: Bacteria > Pseudomonadota > Alphaproteobacteria > Caulobacterales > Caulobacteraceae > Phenylobacterium. The sequence continues at coordinate 10,765 of JAEYTM010000209.1, forward strand.
CCAGCCGGACGCGCCGATGCTGCTGGTCGCGGCGGACGGCTGGCACCCGGGAGTCATCGGCATCGTCGCCGGCCGCCTGCGCGAACGCTACCGCAAGCCGGTGATCGTGGTCGGCGTGGACCGGGCGGCCAATGTCGGCAAGGGCTCGGGCCGTTCGCAGCCGGGCGTGAATCTCGGCCGCGCGGTGCAGGCGGCGTTCGACGAGGGCCTGCTGCTGGCCGGCGGCGGCCCCGCCATGGCGGCGGGCCGTTCGGTGCGGCCCGAGTGTTTTCCCGCACTGCGCGCCTTCCTCTGCGAACGGCTGGCGGAGGAAACCGAAGCCGCCGCCGCCCAGGACGGCCTCGAGATCGACGCCCTGGTGACCACCGGCGGCTGCGACCGGGCGCTGTGGCAGGACTTCCAGCGACTGGCCCCGTTCGGCCCCGGAAATCCCGAGCCGGTGTTCGCCGCGGCCGACGTTCGCGTGGAGCGGCCGATGGCGCTGCGTGGCGGCCATGTCCGCTGCACGCTGATCGACGAATCGGGCGGCCGGCTGAAGGCCATCGCCTGGCGCGTGGAGGACAGCGAGACCGGTCGGCGGCTGATGTCGGAGGGCGGGGCCATCCACGTTGTCGGCCGTCTAAAGCCCGACGACTGGCAGGGCCGCGAGGGCGTTCAGTTCGAGATCGAGGACGTCGCCGATCCCCGTCGAACTTAAAGCTGTCAGACGGCCTTGCACCCCCGGGGGAAGCTGGATATAGAGCGGCCCTCGCGCACGCGGTCCCTTCGTCTATCGGTTAGGACGCCAGGTTTTCAACCTGGAGAGAGGGGTTCGACTCCCCTAGGGACTGCCACGCGTTCCCCCTCATCGACGCCCCTGAGAGGCGCCCCGGGCGGCCTCCCGCAAAATCCCCCATTGACGCGCCTTGACTTACGAGAACAGTGTTATAGTCGGCCTAATCCGATGAGTTCGGGGGTGACGGGCCGAGGGGCATATGGCTGGTTACGAATTTGAACAGGTGGACGCCGAGGCGGTGGCCGTGCGGATCACCGGGCGCGTCAAATGGTTCGACGCAGGCAAGGGCTATGGATTCATCGTCCCCGACGACCCTGTCCAGACGGAGCTGAAGGACGTCCTGCTGCACGTCACCAGCCTGCGGACCTGCGGGCGCGAGAACGCCCTGGAAGGCTCGATGATCACCTGCGATGTCGTCCGGCGGCCGAAAGGCTGGCAGGTGGCTGAGGTCGTCGATCTGGACGAAAGTTCCGCACCGCCGGCGAGCGAGCGCCGGACCCGCGAGGGCGATGGGTTCCGCCGCGACCGGCCGGACGGGTTCGGCGGCCCCGTCATGAGCCGTCCGGCGCGCCGGATCGTCGAGGCGACCGGACCGCTGGAGCGGGCCAAGGTGAAATGGTTCAACCGCACCAAGGGCTACGGCTTCGTGGTGCGCGACGGCGAACCCGGCGACATCTTCATCCATATCGAGACCCTGCGGCGGTCTGGTAAGGAGGACCTGCAGCCTGGCGAGGACGTCATGGTGCGGTTCGCCGAGGGCCCGAAGGGCCTTGTTGTGGCCGAGATCGAGTCCTCTGCTCTGGACTGAGGGGCCGTCCTTCGGAGTCGAGTTTCAGTGTCGAAGACCCACATGTTGCGGCGGAGCCTCCTTGCCCTGTCGCTGACTCTCGCCGTCGCTTCGCCGGCTGTCAGCCAGATTCCCCGTCAGGACCCCGCCAGATGCCGCGGCCAGGTCGAGATCAGGCCGCTGGAGCCGCTGCAGGTCGTCACCGCACGCGGGACCACCCGGTTCATGGTCGAGCTGGCCGATAGCCCGATCGAGCGCGAGTACGGCCTGATGTGCCGCAAGAGCCTCGCCGCCGACCGTGGGATGCTGTTCGACTTCGGTCACGCCCAGGAGCTGGCCTTCTGGATGCGCAACACCCTCATTCCGCTGGACATCATCTATATCCGCGCCGATGGCACGGTGCTGTCGATCGCCAGCAACGCCCAGCCGCTCGACGAGACGCCGCTGCCGTCGCTCGGGCCCGCCCGGGCGGTCCTGGAGCTGCCCGCCGGACGCGCCGCTCAGCTTGGCCTGCTGCCCGGGGACCGCATCATCCATCGGATCTTCCCGCGTGGCTGACGAGGAGCCGGTCCCGCCGCCCCCGGCGGGCTACGAGCTCCTGGAGCGCCGCGGCGGGTTCTCCGCGCGCAATGGGCCGTACTTTCATCGGCCGGGCCAGGGGGCGATGGTGGAGCACGCCTTCTACGCCCTCAGGCGCCACACCAACGGCCTGGGCCTGGTGCACGGGGGCATGCTGAGCACCTTCATGGACAGCCTGCTGGCCTCGGCGGTCTATCGGGAGGCGGGCAGGGTGGCGGTGACGGTCCACCTGTCTGTCGACTTCCTGCACATGGCGCGGGCGGGCGAATGGATCGAAGGCCAGGCGCGGATGATCCGGGCCGCTCGCGACCTCGCCTTCGCCGAGGGAACGGCGAGGGTGGGCGCCACCGAGGTGGTCCGGGCCTCGGGCGTCTTCAAGCTGATGGGGCGGAGCCGCTAGCCCAGGGTCATACGGGCGGCGGCCGCCGCCAGGAGCACGACGCCGCCGCCGATCAGAATGAGTCGGATGCCTTCGCCGTAGCGATCCATGAACCGCGCTCGCGCGCGATGCCGGCCGGCCTCGGTCCGTTTCCGCCGCCGCATACTGGCTCCCCGTGTTATCCGCGAGGATGGCGGCCGGCCGCTGCGCCTTCCAGGGAGCGCCGGTTGTGCGTGGGCGCGTTCCGGTTGCGCGGGGCGCGTGTTCCGTTTGCCCAAACTCCAAAACGCTTATATCGCATGGCCGCCGGCGCCTTCGGGGCGTAGCGCAGCCTGGTAGCGCATCTGGTTTGGGACCAGAGGGTCGCAGGTTCAAATCCTGCCGCCCCGACCACGCGCCGGCTGATCTGAAGGGGTTCGTCATGCTCGCGCGTATCTTCCGACCGTCCAAGACCGCCATGCAGTCGGGCAAGGGCAAGACCCAGGACTGGGTCCTGGAGTTCGAGCAGAAGGCCGCGCGCCGGCCCGATCCGCTGATGGGCTGGACCCAAACCACCGACACCGCATCGAGCCAGGTGCGTCTGACCTTCGAGACGCGCGAGGACGCTGTCCGCTACGCCGAGTCGAACGGCCTGGCGTTCCAACTCGTCGATCCCAAGCCGGCCAAGCGGATCATCAAGGCCTATGCCGACAACTTCGCCTTCGGGCGAAAGGTCCCGTGGACCCACTAGGGCGCCCTTAGCTCAACCGGATAGAGCTCTCGCCTTCTAAGCGAGCGGTTGCAGGTTCGAGTCCTGCAGGGCGCGCCACCCTCGCTCCCGGCATGCGATCAGCTGATCGGGTCGCTCTCGGAGGTCGGCCGGCGGTTTTCGTCAAGGCTGATGACCCAGCGGGCCCGTTCCGGCATTTCGGCGAGAATCCAGCGGGTCAGCCGCTCGTAGTGGCTGATGAACCGGGCGACCTCGGCGTCGGACATGCCGCCGCCGGTGCGGGCGCGCAGCTTGTGTTCCTGTTCGGTGCGCCAGGCGAGAACCACCTCGAAGCTCGGCGCCTTGAGCATGATCAGTTCCTGCATGCGGCCGAACAGCTCCTGGTAGGGGCCGTCGAGCTGGTCGTTGATGTAGCTGCGCCAGACGCCCTGCGGGTCCTCCTCGGCCTCCAGCGCGTTCACCGGATTGGCCAGGGCCGCGGCGCCCTGGGCGCGGGCGCCGACGCACCAGCCTTCGAAGAGCACGACATCGACCGGCGTGGCGACCGTCTCCCAAGCGGCCCGCGGCTTGCGGTTGTCGGTGGCCTTGTCGAAGGCCGGAAGGGCGACGCGGCCCTTGGCCCGAAGCTGGTCGAGCACCGCCCCGCCCAGGCGCACATCATGGGTTCCGGGCGGCCCGCGGACGGCGAACAGCGGGTGCACCTCGGCTGCCAGCCTCTGGCGGGCCTCGCGGGGCAGATAGAAGTCGTCCAGGGAAACCGCCACCGTGGACAGGCCGCGCCGTTCCAGCAGTCGCTTCGTCGCCGCCACGACGGTCGACTTGCCCGAGCCCTGGGCGCCGCAGAGACCGAGGGTCACGGTCTTTCGTCGCACCTGGCGCAGGCGCGCCGCGCGGGCCGCCAGCGGCTCGCACACGGTCTCCACCGTTTCACGGAAGGTCTGCGGCAGGCCTTCGGCGGCCAGGAAATCGTCGAGCCAGTCGGACACGTCACCCTCTCAGGAGGGCGACGCCGGAACGTCAGCCCCCGCCATAGCCGCCCAGAATCGGCAGGATCTCCCCAGTGATAAAGCTGGAGGTCTGCGGCGAGGCCAGGAAAACATAGGCTGGCGCGATTTCCTCCGGCTGGGCCGGGCGCTTCATCTGTGTCTGGGCGCCGAACCGGGAGACCTTCTCGGCGTCCTTGTCGGCTGGGTTCAGCGGCGTCCAGACCGGCCCGGGGGCGACCACGTTCACGCGGATTCCCTTGGGGATGAGGTGGGTCGACAGGGAGCGGGCGAAGGCGTGGATGCCGCCCTTGGTCATCGAATAGTCCAGCAGGTCCTTGTTGCCGTTGATGCCGGTGACGGAGCCGGTCATCAGGATCGCCGATCCGGGCGCCATGTGCGGTACGGCGGCCTTGGCGAGGTGGAAGTAGCCGTAGAGATTGGTCTTCAGCGTCCGGTCAAAATGTTCCTCGGTGAGGTCCGCCAGGTCGTTCACATGTTCCTGGAAGGCGGCGTTGTTGACCAGGATGTCGAGCTTGCCGAACTCGCGCACGGTCCTGTCCACCGCCTCGCGGGCGAAGGCCGGGTCGGCGACGTCGCCGGGCATAAGGATGGCCCGGCGACCCTCTTTCTCGACCGCCGCCCGGGTGATCTCGGCGTCCTCGTGTTCGTCGAGGTAGGCGATGGCGACGTCGGCTCCCTCGCGGGCGAACAGAACCGCGACCGAGCGGCCGATCCCGGAATCGCCGCCGGTGATCAAGGCAACCTTGTCCTGCAGCTTTTCCGATCCCTTGTAGAACGGAGCGTCCCACAGGGGCTGAAGCTCCAGGTCGGCCTCGAGCCCCGGCTTCTCCAGGTGCTGTCTGGGGAGGGGCGGGGCGGGGTATTCCCGCGCGCCGGCCTGCATGGGCCGTTCCTCGTCGCCGGCCCCCTCGAAGCTCCGCGACTCCTTGCGGTCGATGCGGTCCTGGATGTCCCGCTGCTCCTGGGCGACGCGCTCGGCGTCCGCGGCGAACCCGTCGCCGGGCTGGGTGCTGCTCATGGCCGTCCCTCGTGTTTCGAAAGTCGGCTGGGAAAGCCCACGGACAGGGATGGGGTTCCGCCTATCGGATCGCCTGGGCGTAGACCGCGAGGGCCTGGCGCAGGTCGGCGACCAGATCGTCCGGCGTCTCCAGCCCGACATGGAGACGGATCAGGGGGCCGCCGTAATCGCGGCGGAACCGGCGTCCGTGAAGCTGGCGGTCGCAGGAGATGGCCAGGCTCTCGAACCCGCCCCAGGAGAAACCAAGGCCGAACAGCTCCAGCGCGTTGAGGAAGGCGTTGACGGCGATCTCCGGGCCGGGCTGCAGCGCGAATGTGAAAAGACCGCAAGCGCCGCTGTAGTCGCGCTTCCACAGCTCATGGCCTGGCGAGCCGGGCAGGGCGGGATGATAGATGGCGGCGACCTGAGGCTGTTCCTGCAGCCAGGCGGCGATGGCCAGGCCGGCCTCGCCCTGACGGGCCAGGCGGGTGGGCAGCGTCCTGAGACCGCGGAGCATCTGGTAGGCGTCGTCGCCGGACACCGATCCCCCAATGTGCAGAACGCCGTCGTTCAGGGCGCGGACCAGGGCGGGGTCGCGCGCCGCCGCCGAGCCCATGAACACGTCGGAGTGGCCGCCGACATATTTCGTCAGGGCCTGGACCGAGATGTCGACGCCATGTTCCAGCGGCTTGAACAGGTAGCCGGCCGCCCAGGTGTTGTCGGCGGCGGTGAGAATGCCGCGGGCCCGCGCCAGTTTGGCCACCGAGGCCAGGTCCTGCATCTCGAAGGTGAGCGATCCTGGCGCCTCCAGCAGGATCAGGCGCACCTGAGACGAGGCGCTGTCGACCAGGGCCTGCGGCGCCTGCGCCGGATCGAAATAGCTGACCGAAACACCGAAACGGCGGAGCACCTGATCGCAGAACCGCCGGGTCGGTTTGTAGATGGTGTCGGCCACCAGGACTTCGTCGCCGGCCTTCAGCACGGCGAGCAGCGCGCCGGTGATCGCCGCGAGGCCCGACGAGTACAGGCAGACGCCCACGGCGCCCTCCATCGTCGCCAGTGCATCGCTCAGCGCGGCCTGGGCGGAAAGACCCTGGCGGCCGTAGGTGACGTGGTTCTCGTCGTCGTAGAGCGCGGCCGCGTCGGGCAGCAGGACGGTGGAGCCCTTCTGAATCGGCGGCCCGACGGTCCTGGCCAGGGTGTCTGGAGCCGCACCGGCGCGGATCAGGCGGGTTTCTTCGGTCATGCGGGCTTGCGGGCCTGAGCGGGGGTGGGCGAAAGTGCCGCGCGCACTTAGGGGCTTAGCGTTTCCCCGATCAAGGAGCAGGAATGATCAGGCGCCTGGCGGCGATGACGACGGCGATCCTCGGCCTGGCGCTTGCGGCCTGCCAGCCGCGGCCGGACGAAGCGCCCGCTTCACCCCCGCCGCCGAAGACGGCGCCCCTGCCGGCTGGCTCGATCTACCAGCCCGCGGTCAGTCCCACGCTCGCGGCCGTGCGGCGCCGGGGCTACGTCGCCTGTGGAATTCATCCCGGCCTTCCGGGGTTCGCCCTCAAGGACGTGCGCGGGGCGTGGCGGGGATTCGACGTCGATGTCTGCCGGGCGATCGCCGCCGCGACCCTGGGCGACGCCAACAAGGTGCGGTTCACGCCGATCTCGGCCCAGGACCGTTTCGGCGCGCTCCAGAAGGGCCAGATCGACGTCCTGTCGCGCAACACCTCCTGGACGTTCGCGCGCGATGCGGGGCTTGGCCTGTCCTTCACCGCGGTGACCTACTACGACGGCCAGGGGTTTCTGGCCCCGAGGGCGCTCGGCCTGACCAGCGCGGAGGAACTGTCGGGCGCGCGCATATGCCTCCTGCGCGGGACGGTCAGCGAAGCCAACCTGGCCGACTATTTCAACGCCCGCGGGGTGCGTTATCAGCCCGTGTTCGTCGCCTCGGAGGAGGAGGAACGTCGGGTCTATCAGGATGGAGGCTGCGATGCGGTCACCGCCGACATCTCCGCGCTCGCCGCTACCCGCTCGGTGCTGAACAGCCCCAACGCGCATGTGATCCTGCCGAACGTGATCTCCAAGGAGCCGCTCGGGCCCGTGGTGCGGCAGGATGATCCAGTATGGACCGACATCGTCCGCTGGACGGTCCACGCCCTGGTCCTCGGCGAAGAACTCGGCCTCACGTCGAAGACCGTCGAACAGGCGCGCGAGACGGCCTCGGACCCGGAAACCCGTCGCCTGCTGGGCGTGGAGGACGATCTGGGGCCTTTGCTGGGCCTGTCCCGTGATTGGGCCTATCAGGTGATCCTGCAGGTCGGCGCCTATCACGAGGTTTTCCGCCGTGATGTGGGGGCGGATTCGCCGCTCAACCTGGATCGCGGCCTCAACGCGCTCTGGACTGCCCCGAAGCCCGGCCTGATGTATGCGCCGCCGATGCGTTGAGCGTCAGAGATCGAGCAGCATCGCGCAGCGCTCCTTCAGCCCGCGCGCCGCCTCGTCGGCCAGCGCCGACTCGATGTCGGGTGGGGCGGGGCTCCAGACGCTGAATCCGAGCGAGGCGTAAAAGGGTGCGTTGAACGGTACGTTCCGGAAGGTGGTGAGGCTGATCCGGGCGAAGCCCGCCGCCCGTGCCTCGACGATCACCCTCTCCAGCATGCGGCGGCCAATGCCGCGGCCCTGGTGTTCCTGCGCCACCGCGAACTCGTCGATATGCAGGCGCTCGCTCCGGGCGGTGGCGGCCAGGAAGGCCTGGATCCCTTCGACTGAGGCCGCGACCCACAGCGTGCCGGCAGCCTGGCGGGCGGACCAAGCCGCGGCCGGCGCGAATTCTTCGAATACGCGCTCCGGCACGTCCAGGCCGCGAAACGCCCGGGCCGCTGACAGTTCGACCGCCGGAAGCGCGGCGAGGTCCTCGGGCCGGGCCGCGCGGATCTCCATGGGTCAGGCGCCCGCGACAACCGGGGTGTCGTCGCGCGCGGCCCATTCGGCCCAGGAGCCGTCGTAGACCGGCACGTCCTGCCTGCCGAGACGAGCCAGGGCGAGGGCCAGCACGGCGGCGCTGACGCCCGATCCACATGTGGCGACAATCGGCGCGGCAATATCCACGCCTGCCCCCCGGAAGGCGGCCCGCAGGTCGTCTGCTTCCTTCAGCGTGCCGTCGGCGGCGACGAGCGCGTTCCAGGGAAGATTGCAGGCGCCGGGCATGTGGCCCGGCCGCAGACCGGCGCGGGGCTCTGGCGCCTCGCCCAGGAAACGGGGGCGGGAGCGGGCGTCGACCAGTTGCGCCTCGCGGCGTTCCAGCAGGTCGCGCACGGCGTCGAGATCGCGAACCAGGGTCGGGTCGAAGACGGACTCCAGGCTGGTCGAGGGCGGGTTGACCACCTCGCCATCCAAAGGGCGGCCCTCCGCGCGCCATTTGGGCAGACCCCCGTCCAGGACAAACACCTGCGCAAAGTCCATGACGCGCAGCATCCACCAGGCGCGCGGCGCCGAGAATATGCCGTGGGCGTCGTAGACCACGACCGTCGCCTCGCGCCGCAGGCCCAGGCGACTGGCGGCCTGGGCGAAGGCGGCCGGCTTGGGCAGCATGTGCGGCAGGTCGGTATCGTGATCGGCGATGGCGTCAATGTCGAAGAAGACTGCGCCGGGAATATGGGCCTGGGCATGCTCCTGGCGACCGCTGCGCGTCTCGCCCGGCATGAACCAGGTGGCGTCGACCACCTGAACGTCTGGGGCGCCCAGGCGCTCCGCCAGCCAGACCGTCGAGACCAGCGGATCGGCCATCAGAGCCAGCCGGGCTTGGGCAGGCCGCGTTCCTCCAGGAAGGCGGGGTTGTAGATCTTCGACTGGTACCGCTGGCCGTGGTCGCAAAGGATGGTCACGATCGTATGGCCGGGACCCAGGTCGCGGGCCATCCGGATGGCGCCGGCGACGTTGACGCCGGTGGACCCGCCCATCACCAGGCCCTCGTGCTCGACGAGGTCGTAGATCGCCAGCAGCATCTCCTCGTCGGAGATCCGGTAGGCGCGGTCGATCTTCAGGCCCTCGAGGTTGGCGGTGACACGGCCCTGGCCGATGCCTTCGCTGATCGAGGTCCCCTCCGATTTCAGCTCGCCGTCGGTGTAGTAGCTGTACAGCGCCGCCCCGTGCGGGTCAGCGAGGCCGATGGCGACGTCCGGCTTGCGCGCGCGCAGGGCCTCGGCGACCCCGGCCAGCGTACCGCCCGACCCCACGGCGCAGATGAAGCCGTCGACGCGGCCGTCGGTCTGGGCCCAGATTTCCGGGCCGGTGCCCAGCACGTGGGCCTCCCGGTTGGCGACGTTGTCGAACTGGTTGGCCCAGACGGCGCCGGCCGGCTCGCTCGCGTCAAGTTCCTCCGCCAAGCGACCGGAATATTTCACATAGTTCATCGGATTGGCGTAGGGGACCGCATCCACCTCGACCAGTTCCGCGCCGTATAGCCGGATGGCGTCCTTCTTCTCCTGGCTCTGGGTCCTGGGGATGACGATGGTCGCCCGGTAGCCCAGGGCCTTGCCGACCATGGCCAGGCCGATGCCGGTGTTGCCGGCGGTGCCCTCGACGATCCGGCCGCCCGGCCGCAGCCGCCCGCTGCGCTCGGCGTCGCGGATGATTTGGAGCGCCGCCCGGTCCTTCACCGACTGGCCCGGGTTCATGAACTCGGCCTTGGCGAGGATTTCGCAGCCGGTGAGCTCGCTGGCGCGGTTGAGGCGGATCAGCGGCGTGTTTCCGATGGCGTCCAGGACGCTTCTGGCGATGGTCATGGACCGCTACTTAAGGGCCTCGCGCGATGAGGAACAGGGGCGATCAGGCTTTCGCGAGGCTGAGCTGCACGACGTTGGTCCGTTCGGTACGGAAGCCGGCCTCGCAATAGCTCAGGTAGAAGCGCCACAGCCGGCGGAACCGCTCGTCGAAGCCGAGCTGGCGGATATCCTCCCAGGCGTCCTCGAACCGGGCCGCCCATTCGGCCAGGGTGTCGGCGTAGTCGCGTGCGAAACGAGTGACGCCGGTCCAGGCCAGGCCGGCGCGGTCGGTCTCGGCCCTGAGCCGCGTCTCCGAGGGCAGCATGCCGCCCGGAAAGACGTACTGCTGGATGAAGTCGGCGCGGCGGCGGTAGTCGTCGAACAGCTCGTCGCGGATGGTGATGATCTGCAGGCCGGCGCGGCCGTCCGGCGCAAGCCGATCGGCGATGCGCTCGAAGTAGACCGGCCAGTAGCGTTCGCCCACCGCCTCGAACATCTCGATGGAGGCGATGCGGTCAAAGCGCCCCTCGACGTCGCGATAGTCCACCAGCCGGATCTCGGCCCGTTCGGCCAGGCCGCGTTCGAACATCCGACGCCGCGCAAAATCGTATTGTTCGCGGGAGATGGTGATGCCGGTGACGCGGGCGCCGATGTCCCGTGCCGCATATTCGGCGAAGCCGCCCCAGCCGCAGCCGATCTCGAGGACATGCTGGTCGGGGCCCAGGCCCATGCCCTGCGCCAGGCTGCGGTATTTGTTCCGCTGCGCCTCGGCGAGCGGCTGTCCCGGACGCTCATAGCGCGCCGAGGAATAGGTCATCGTCGGGTCCAGCCAGCGGGAATAGAAGGCGTTGCCGAGGTCGTAGTGGGCGTGGATGTTCCGACGGGCCCCGCCGCGGCTGTTGCCGCGCAGGGCGTGGCGGAGGCGGTGAATCAGCCGCAACAGCGGGTTGCCCTGGGTCACGCGGTTGAGCAGGTCGAAGTTGAGGGCGATCACCGTCAGCAGGGCCGACAGGTCCGGCGAGCGCCACTCGCCGGCCATGAAGCCCTCGGCGAAGCCGATGTCGCCGCCCGCCAGCACCCGGCGCATGAAGCGGTAGTCGCTGACCACCAGCCGCGCCTTTGGCCCCGGCCGCTGCCCCCGCAGATGCAGTTCGCCGCCGCTGGGGGTGACGAAGGTCAGCGAGCCGATCATCCAGTTTCGCGCCATGGCCCGCAGGGCGGCGCGGAAGGCCGCTGGCGCGCCGGCGAGTTCCGGCAGCCTGCGGAACGCCCGGGCGTCCGCGGCGACCGCCGTCAGCGAGGTCTCGTGGACTGCGCTCATGTCGCGCCCTTTCGGAACGAGAGGAAAAGCCTAACATCGATCCGCGGGACTGAGAGCGGAATCTCGAGGTTGAATACGCCGGGCGCGCCCGGCCGGATCAGCATTTGAGCTTGTGAAGCAGCCCGGCGCGCGCCACTTAGCCGGCACTTCTCCGACCTTGAGGGAGCGCCATGGCGGTCTTGAAGCTGGAACGCTGGAACCTCGCCATCGGCGAAGGTCAGCCGCTGATGGTCATCGCCGGCCTGAATGTGCTCGAGGATCTCGACCTCGCCCTTTCGGTGGCGGAACAGCTGAAGGCGGCGACCGAAGCGCTCGGCCTGCCGTTCGTGTTCAAGGCCAGCTTCGACAAGGCGAACCGTTCATCCTTGAAGAGCTACCGCGGCCCGGGCCTGGAGGCCGGCCTGCGCATGCTGGCCGAGGTGAAGGCGCAGGTCGGGGTGCCGATCGCCACCGACATCCATGAGGTCGAGCAGGCCGCGCCGGTCGCCGGCGTCGCCGACATCGTACAGATTCCCGCCTTCCTCTGCCGCCAGACCGACCTGGTGACCGCGGCGGCCAGGGCCACCCACGCCGCCGGCGGCTGGCTGCATGTGAAGAAGGGTCAGTTCCTGGCCCCGTGGGACTGTCGGAACATCGTCTCCAAGGTGAAGGAGGCCGCCGACGGTGCCGACCTCACCATACTGTGCGAGCGCGGCAATTCATTTGGCTACAACAACCTGATCGTCGACATGCTCGGCATCGGCGAGATGAAGAAGCTCGGCGTGCCGGTGACCATCGACGCCACCCATGCGGTCCAGCTTCCCGGCGCGGACCCGCGCACCGGCGGCGCGTCCACGGGCGGGCGGCGTGACGGCGTGGCGGTGATCGCACGAGCGGCGGTGGCCGCCGGCGCGGACGGCGTCTTCCTGGAGTTCCATCCGGCGCCGGACGAGGCGCTCTGCGATCCGTTGAGTTGCCTCCCACTGGACGGCGCCGGCGACCTGCTCAGGACCCTCAAGGCCGTGCACGGCGCGATCCGGTAGTCCGATGTCCATCGACGCCCTGTTCCGGCAAGCCAACGCCCTGCAGGCCGCGGGCGACTTCGCCGGAGCCGAACGGCGATACCGCGCGCTTGTCCGCCTCAAACCGCTCTGGGCGCACCACAACCTGGGAGTCGTCTATCTGAAGACGGGCCGCTTCCAGCAGGCGGAGCAGGAATTCCGCGCCGCCCTCGCCATCGATCCGGCCGCGCCCGGTCCGCGCCACAGTCTCGGCATGCTGCTGCTCGGCGGCGGCCGGTTTGAAGAGGGCTGGCGTGAGTACGAGGCCCGGCGGCGGGTTCCGGGGCTGACGATCCCAAGGCCGCAGGTCGCCTGTCCGGAATGGGAGGGCGAAGACCTCGCGGGCAGGCGCCTGCTGGTAATCTGGGAACAGGGGCTGGGTGACCAGATTCAGTTCGCCCGGTTCCTGCCGATCCTGGCCGGGCGGGGGGTGAAGGTCACCTTCGTATGCCAGGCGTCGCTGATCCCGCTGTTCGAAGGAATGCCGGTGGATTTTCTGCCCGCCGGCTCCGACGTTCCGGCGGCTGACGCCTGGACCTTGCTCTGCTCGATCCCCCTGCGCCTCGGCATGACCCTGGAGACCATCCCGGTTCAATCCGGCCTGCCGCCGCGGCCGACCACGGGGGGCGGCGGCGTCGGGATTGTCGCGCGAGGATCGCAGACCCATACGAATGACCGGTTCCGCTCCCTGAAGGGCGAGGCGGAGAAGAGGCTTGTGGCGCTGGGGCGGGACCTGTCGCCTGAGGCGACAGGCGCGAAGAACTTCCGCGACACCGCCGAGATCGTCGCGGGCCTGGACCTGGTGATCAGCGTCGATACGGCCATCGCCCATCTCGCGGCGTCGATGGGCAAGCCGACCTGGATACTGCTTCCCTTCGTCGAAACCGACTGGCGCTGGCTCAGGGAGCGCGCCGAGTCCCCCTGGTATCCCTCGGCGAAACTCTATCGTCAGGGCGCCGCCGGGGGCTGGGGCGCCGTTCTGGATCGGGTGGAGGCCGACCTCGCGGCCGGTCAGGCGTCCCAGGCTTGACCGGCGTCGCCCCGCGCCGCACACGCTAGCCCATGGATCTTTCCGCCCTCCAGCATCTCCTCGGCCAGGCCGGCGGCGGCCGGGTCGCCTGCGTCGGCGACCTCATGGTCGACCGCTTCGTCTATGGCGAGGTCAGCCGCGTCTCGCCCGAAGCGCCGATCCCGGTGCTCGCCAGGACTCGCGAGCTGGTCATGCTGGGCGCGTCCGGCAATGTCGCGCGCAACGTCGCGGCCCTGGGCGGGGCGGTGTCGCTGGTCGGCCTGATCGGCGCCGACGCCGAGGGAGAGCAGGCCGCGCGCCTGGTCGGCGAGGCGGGCGGCGTCCAGGGGCATCTGGTCACCGACCCAGCGCGCCCGACGACGCTGAAGACCCGGTTCGTGTCCGGCGGACAGCAGCTGTTGCGGGTCGACCTGGAGACCGGCCGCCCGGTGAACGGCGATGTCGAGGCCCGCCTGATCCAGGCGATCTTCGAGGCGGCGCGCGACGCTACGGTCATCCTGCTGTCGGACTATGGCAAGGGCGTAGTGACCGACGCGGTGATCGCCGCCTGCCGCGAGGCGGCCAGCCGCACGGGCGGCAAGGTGGTGGTCGATTCCAAAGCCCGGTCCTTCGCCCGCTACGGTGCGGTCGACCTGATTAAGCCGAACGCCGCGGAACTCGCCTACGCCACCGATCTTCCGACCACCACCGACGCCGAGGTCGAAACCGCCCTCCAGCGAGCGCTGGAGCTCTGCGACGCGCGCGCGGTGCTTGTCACACGCGCCGCCAAGGGCATTTCCCTGGGGGTCCGCGGCGAGCCGGTGCGCCACTTCCCGGGCACGCCGCGCGAGGTGTTTGACGCCTCGGGGGCCGGCGACACCACCTTGGCGGCCCTCGGACTGGCGCTGGCCGCCGGCGCGGCGGCTGAGGACGCCATCGCCTTCGCCCAGCTCGCCTCGGGCGTCGCCGTCGGCAAGGTCGGCACCGCCACCGTCAGTCCCGAGGAGCTGATCGAGGCGGCCATCTCAGCCCATCTGGCGCCCGCCGAAGCCAAGATCGCCACCGCCCAGCGGATGGCCGACGAGGTGGCCCGCTGGCGCGCCAAGGGCCTGCGCGTCGGCTTCACCAACGGCTGCTTCGACATCCTGCATCGCGGCCACGTCGCCTATCTCGCTCAGGCCCGGGCCTGGTGCGACCGGCTGGTCGTCGGGCTGAACTCCGATCAGTCGGTCCGGGCGCTGAAGGGCGACGGTCGGCCAGTCAACGATCTGGAATCCCGCGCCCTGGTGCTGGCCGGGCTCGGCAGCGTCGATCTGGTGGTGCCGTTCGAGGAGTCCACGCCGCTGAAGCTGATCGAGGCGGCGCGGCCCGATGTGCTGGTCAAGGGCGCGGATTACTCTGAAGCCCAGATGGTCGGCGCTGACCTGGTGAAATCCTGGGGCGGGGAGGTGAAACTCGCGGCCTTGGTGGACGGCTATTCCACCACCGCGGCCATCGCCCGCATGAACCGCCCGAAAAGCACCGACAGGGAACAGGCATGAGCCGTCGTATCGCCTTCGTCACCGGCGGGGCCGGCTTTATCGGCTCCAACATCGTCGCGAAGCTGGCGGAGGACCGCGATCTCGACGTGGTGGTGTGCGACCGCCTCCGTGAGGCCGAACTCGGCAAGTGGCGTAACATCGCCAAACATCCCATTGGCGACTTCGTGGCGCCCGACGACATGTTCGACTGGCTGGAGAAGCGCTGGCGCGACATCGAGGTGGTGATCCACATGGCGGCGGTCTCGTCCACGACCGAGCCGGACGCCGACAAGATCGTCCATTCCAACTTCACGCTGAGCCGGGACCTGTTCCGATGGTGCGCCGACCGGCAGCGCCGCTTCATCTACGCCTCCTCGGCGGCGACCTACGGCGATGGCGACGACGGCTTCGAGGACGACAACGACTACGAGGCGCTCGCGGCCCTGCGTCCGCTGAACACCTACGGCTGGTCGAAGGCGATGTTCGACCTGTTCGCAGTGCGCCAGGCGGCGCGCGACTATGCGCCGCCGCAGTGGGTGGGGCTCAAGTTCTTCAACGTCTACGGCCCGAACGAGGAGCATAAGCACTCGATGAAGTCGGTCGCCTCGCAGATCTGGCCAAAGGTGCGCGAGGGGCAGGCGGTGCAGCTGTTCAAGAGCTACCGGCCGGATGTCGCCGATGGCGGGCAGACGCGCGATTTCGTCTATGTGCGGGACGTGGCCGACGTGACCGCCTGGCTGGTGGAGAACCCGCAGGTCAGCGGGGTTTACAATCTTGGCTCCGGGACCGCCCGCACCTTCGCCGAGTTGGCGGTCGAGGTTTTCAAGGCCGCCGGCCGCGAACCGAACATCGAGTACACGCCGATGCCGCCGGCGATCCGCGACAAGTACCAGTACTTCACCAAGGCCAGCATGGAGCGGCTGGCGGCTGCGGGGTATCCCAAGCCCATGACCTCGCTGGAGGACGGGATCGCCGATTATGTCGGGCGCTACCTGTCCCAGCCGGACCCCTACCGCTGACCATGGCGGAGCGCGCCGCCCGACGGACCCGTTGGCTGGTGATCGCCCTCGCGGGCGCGGCCCTGGTGCTCGGCGCGGCGGCAGCGGTGTTCTGGGGCGACCTGCAAAGCACCGCCCTGGACCCAAAGGTGCCGTTCCAGACCTATGAACCGCCCGCGGCCCCGGACTATGCGAGCAAGGCGGCGTGGGCGCTGATGCCGACCGATCCGGGCGCGGTCGGGGCCGACCAGCCGGCGGCGGACGTCTTCTTCGTCGGGCCGACGACCTACGACGGCGGTAAGCACTGGAATGCGCCGATCGACGAGCCGCGCTCCGATCGTCTGTTCCGCGAGACGATGGCCCCGAATTACGCCGGCCCGTTCGTGCGCGTCGGGCGGATCTTCGCCCCGCGATACCGTCAGGCCAGCCTCTATACCCAACTGACCCTGCGCGAGGACGCCCGCGACGCCCGACGGTTCGCCTATGGAGACGTGGCGGCGGCGTTTCAAGCCTATGTGACGCGCTACAACGGCGGCCGGCCGTTCGTCATCGTGGGCGTGGAGCAGGGCGGGGCGCTCGCGGCCCGGATTATCGCGGAGGACATCGCTCGCGACCCGCCACTGCGCAGCCGGCTGGTGGCGGCCTATCTGATCGAGACCGTGACCCCGGCGACTGACCCGCCGATCGAGCCCTGCGTGCGCAAGGGACAGGCCGGCTGCCTAGCGGCCTGGACCAGCGTGCTGGGCGAGGAGTTCGACCAGGCGCGGGTGCTGCTGGACCGCGCGCTGGTCTGGGGACCCCGCGGCGAACTGGTGAACCTCGGCGGCCGGCCGGCGCTCTGCTTCAATCCGATCCTGGGGGCGGTGACGGACGATCCCGCACCGGCCCGGCTGCACCTGGGCGCGGCCAACGCCACCGGGCTGGAGTGGGGCGCGAGGCCGGCATTCATGGCGCGGCAGGTCTCGGCGCGGTGCGAGGGCGGCGTCCTGCGTGTCACCCATCCGAGGTCGACCCTGCTGAAGCCCACGGGAAGCTGGGCCGATCGTCGCAAGGCGCCAGGATACAACCTGTTCTATGCTGACCTGGAGGCGGACGCGAAGGCCCGGCTGGCCGCCTTCCAGGCCCCGGGGGCTTAGCCGGCGTCCTTCAGAGCGGCCCCGGCGCGCCAGTCGAACAGTTCCTGCAGGACGCGCAACGCCTTGCCCCGCGCTCCGGCCAGTTCGGAGTCGCGATCGACGATCATTCGGGCGTCGTCGCCGGCCGCGGCGATCAGGTCGCGGTGGACGAAGGGGTCGGCGAACACATAGTCCGGGAAGCCGGACTGGCGCAGCCCCAGGGCGTCGCCGCCGCCGCGCAGCTCCAGATCCGTCTCCGCTATCAGGAAGCCGTCGTCGGTGCGGCGCAGGATATCGAGCCGTTTCTGGGCGATCTGCGAAAGGGGCGGGTCGTAGAGCAGCACGCAGGCGCTCTCCTGACGCCCCCGTCCGACCCGGCCGCGCAACTGGTGAAGCTGGGCGAGTCCGAATCGCTCCGCCTGTTCGATGACCATGATGGTCGCGTTGGGCACGTTCACCCCGACCTCGACGACCGTGGTGGCGACCAGGACCGACAGGCGGCCGTCCGCGAACTCGGCCATCACCGCGTCCTTGGCCGCCGGGGCCAGCTTGCCGTGGACCAGGCCGACGCTCGGCCCGATGCGTTCGCGCAGCTCGGCGGCCCGCTTCTCGGCGGCGGCGAGGTCGCTTAGCTCGGATTCCGACACCAGCGGGCAGATCCAGAAGGCCTGGGCCCCGCCGGCCACCGCCTCGCGCAGCCGCGCCTCCACCTCGCCAATCCGGCTCATCGGCGCGGCGCGGGTGGCGACTGGCGTGCGGCCCGGCGGTTTCTCGTCGATCCGTGAGACGTCGAGATCGCCGTAGACGGTCAGTTCCAGCGTCCGCGGGATCGGCGTCGCGGACATGGCCAGAAAGTGGACCGACGTCCCCTTGGCCTGCAGCCTCTGGCGCTCGGCGACGCCGAAGCGGTGCTGCTCGTCGACCACCGCCAGCGCCAGCCTGTGGAAGGCGACGTCGTCCTGGAACAAAGCATGGGTGCCGACGGCGACCTGGACCGCCCCGGAGGCTAGGCCCCGCAGCTTTTCCGCCCGGGCCGCGCCCTTGTCGCGCCCGGTCAGCAGGATCGCGCTGACCCCATGGGCGCTGAGCGGGCCGGAGAGGGTGTCGAAGTGCTGGCGCGCGAGGATCTCGGTCGGCGCCATCAGGGCGCTCTGGCCACCGGATTCGGCCACATCGGCCATGGCGCACATGGCCACCACGGTCTTGCCGGAGCCGACGTCGCCCTGCAGCAGCCGGCTCATCCGCTCACCGGCGGCGAAGTCGCGGCGGATGTCTTCAAGGGCGCGCGTCTGGGCGCCGGTGAAGGCGAACGGCAGGTCGGCGCACAGTTTGTTGGCGGTCTGGCTGGCGGCGATGGACGGCGCAGGCTCCCGCCGGCGCTCTGCCTTGCGCTGGGCCATGGCCAACTGGTGGGCCAGGAGTTCGTCATAGGCAAGGCGTCGCCAGGCGGGCGACAGCGGCGAGATATCGGCCTCGGTCTGCGGCGCGTGCAGTCCCGCCAGCGCCTCGCGCCAGGCGGGCAGCCGTTCGCGCGCGAGCCAGGCGGGCTCCTGCCACTCGGGCAGGTCGGGAGCGCGCTCCAGGGCTTCCTGGGCGAACTTCCGGACGGTGCGGGCAGGCAGGCCGGCGGTCGCCGGATAGACCGGCTCCAGGTCCGGGACTTCGCCGGCCTTGTCAGGCGCCAGCATGTAGTCCGGATGAACCATCTGCCACTCGCCGTTGAACTGCTCGACCTTGCCCGAGACAATCCGCCGGGCGTCGACCGGATGGCGCTGTTCGAGGCTCGAACCGAAGCCGCCGAAAAACACCAGCGTGATGAAGCCGGTGTGGTCGAAGGCGCGCACCCGCCAGGGCTGGGAGGGCCCACGCGGGCGCTGGTAGCTTTCGATGACCACCTCGAAGGTCATCACCTCTCCGTCGATGGCGGTCGAAACGGTGGCCGGCGTTCGCCGGATCAGGGAATGCGGCTTGAGGAACAGCACGTCGCGCACGATCGGCCCGGCGAGCTTCTCCAGCAGCGGCGCCACGCGCGGCCCAACCCCCTTCAGGGAGCTGACGGGCGCAAACAGGGGGAACAGAATCTCCGGCCGCATGATTGGAGCATACCTGACTGGCGCCCAGGATAAGGGCGCTCTATATCGGCGACCTCCTGATGACTGATACAAGCGATGCCCGGCTGAAGAAGCTGAAGTTCCGCGCCTGGCGCCGGGGCTTCCGGGAAGCGGACCTGATCCTGGGCCCGTTCGCGGACCTCCATGTCGCGGATTTCTCCCCGGCCGAACTCGACGCCTTCGAGCGCCTGCTCGAGGTGCCCGACCAGGACCTATACGCCTGGATCGTCGGGCGTGAGCCGACGCCGTCGGAGTTCGATGGCGATATCATGAACCGTATCAAGCAATTCCGGTTCGAAGTTCACCAAGTGCGTGGGGACGATCTTGGCAGCTGACGGTTCGCGGCCGATCACGGCGGCGCAGGTGCGGCGGGTCGCCGAGGACCCGGGCCGCCTGGACCTGATCGGCGCGCCGGAGGGTTTCGACGCCCTGGTGATGGCGGATGTGGTCAAGGCCCGCAAAGGCCTGTCGGTGTTCGTCGCCCGTGACGGGGCGCGGCTGTCCGCCTTCGCCGATGCGTTCCGCTTCTTCGCCCAGAACGTCGAGGTCCTGACCTTCCCGTCGTGGGACTGCCTGCCATACGACCGGATCGGGCCTTCCGCCGGAGTCGCGGCCCAGCGGATGACCGCCCTGTCGCGCCTGGCAGGCGGGCTGGACGAGAAGAAGCCGGCGCTGCTCGTCACCTCGGTCCCGGCGCTGATCCAGCGCGTGCCGCCGATCAAGGCCGTCCAGCGCGCCAGCTATTCGGCGCGGGCCGGCAACAGCGTCGAGATCGCCGACCTGGAGACCTATTTCGCGATCAACGGCTACCAGCGCGCCTCGACGGTGTCGGAGCAGGGCGAGTTCGCCATCCGCGGGGGCGTCATCGACGTCTACCCGCCCGGCGCCGAGGAACCGGTCCGCCTGGACCTGTTCGGCGACACCCTGGAATCCATCCGCGCCTTCGACCCTGAAAGCCAGCGCTCGACCAAGCAGCTCAAGGAGATCAGCCTCCTGCCGGTCAGCGAGGCGCTGCTGGACACGGATGCGATCAGCCGCTTCCGCACCGGCTATCTGGAGGCCTTCGGCGCGCCGGGGGACGATCCGCTCTACGCGACCGTCTCCGAGGGCGGGCGCCGCGCCGGCATGGAACATTGGCTGCCGCTGTTCTATCCGCAGATGGCCACCCTGTTCGACTACCTGCCGAAGACCACGGTGATCGCGCTCGATCACCTGAGCCGCGAGGCGCGGGACGAGCGAATGTCCCTGGTGCAGGACGCCTACGAGAGCCGCGCCCAGACCGAACGAAAGGTGCATTACCACCCGCTGGAGCCGGACCGGCTCTATCTGACGATCGACGAGTGGAACGACCATCTGGCTGGCCGGCCGACCCGTCGGTTCTCCTCGTTCCAGGAGGCCGAGGGCGAGGCGGTGATCGACATGGGCGCGCGCCAGGGGCGCAGCTTCGCCCCCGAGCGCCAGCGGGACAGCGTCAACCTGTTCGAAGCCACCGCCGACCACGCCCGCAAGCTGGCGGGGGACGGCAAGCGCGTGCTGTTCGCGTCGTGGTCCGACGGCTCGTCCGACCGGCTGGGCTCGATGCTGGCCGACCACGGGCTGAAGCACGTCCCGCTCGCGCCCTACTGGGACGCGGCGAAGGCCGCCGACCCGAAGACGCCGCAACGCGTCGTCCTGCCGCTGGAGGCCGGGTTCGAGACCGATTCCCTGGCGGTGATCTCGGAAACCGACATTCTCGGCGACCGCCTGTCGCGACCGCGCCGCCGGCGGCGGGCGTCGAACTTCCTGGCTGAAGCCTCCGCCCTGACGCCCGGGGACCTGGTGGTCCATATCGATCACGGGATCGGCCGCTACGAGGGCCTGAAGACCCTCGACGTGCAGGGCGCGCCGCACGACACCCTCGAGTTGCAGTACGGCGGCGAGGCCAAGCTCTACCTGCCCGTCGAGAACATCGACCTGCTCACCCGCTACGGCGCGGATTCCGAGGGCGTGCAGCTCGACCGGCTCGGCGGCGCCGCCTGGCAGGCCCGAAAGGCCCGCGCCAAGGACCGCCTGCGCGTCATGGCCGAGGGCCTGATCCGCATCGCCGCGGAACGTGCGCTGAAGGCGACTGATGCTGTCACCCCGCCGCACGGGGTGTTCGACGAGTTCTGCGCCCGCTTCCCCTACGAGGAGACCGACGACCAGTTGGCCGCCATCGGCGACGTGCTGGAGGATCTCGGGGCCGGCAAGCCGATGGACCGCCTGATCTGCGGCGACGTCGGCTTCGGCAAGACCGAGGTGGCGCTGCGCGCCGCCTTTGTCGTGGCCATGACGGGCCAGCAGGTCGCGGTCGTGGCGCCAACGACCCTGCTGGCGCGTCAGCACTACAAGACCTTCACCGAGCGGTTCGAGGGCTGGCCGGTGAAGGTGCGACGCCTGTCGCGCCTGGTCTCGGCCAAGGAAGCCGCGGAAACCCGCGAGGGCCTGAAGAACGGCGAGATCGAGATCGTCGTCGGCACCCATGCGGTGCTGTCCAAGCAGGTCGGTTTCCGCGATCTCGGCCTGGTGATCGTCGATGAGGAGCAGCACTTCGGGGTGAAGCACAAGGAGAAGCTCAAGGAGCTTCGCGCCGACGTGCACATGCTCACCCTGACCGCCACGCCGATCCCGCGGACGCTGCAGATGTCGCTCAGCGGCATCCGGGAGATGTCGATCATCGCCACCCCGCCGGTCGACCGGCTGGCGGTGCGGACCTACATCACGCCCTGGGATCCGGTCGTCATCCGCGAGGCGTTGCTGCGCGAGAAGTATCGCGGCGGTCAGGCCTACTACGTCGCGCCGCGGGTCAACGATCTGCCGCAACTGGAACGCTACCTGCGCGAGCAGGTGCCGGAGGTCCGCTTCGTCGTCGGCCACGGGCAGATGTCGCCGACGCAGCTCGAGGAGGTGATGAGCGCCTTCTACGACGGGCAGTACGACGTGCTGCTGTCGACTACCATCGTCGAGAGCGGTCTCGATATTCCGACCGCGAACACCCTGATCATCCACCGCGCCGACATGTTCGGCCTGGCCCAGCTCTACCAGCTCCGCGGTCGTGTCGGCCGCTCCAAGAGCCGCGCCTACGCCTACATGACCACCCCGGCCGAGAAACAGATCACCCTGTCGGCCGAGAAGCGGCTCAAGGTGCTGCAGTCGCTGGACAGCCTGGGGGCCGGCTTCCAGCTCGCCAGCCACGATCTGGACATCCGCGGCGGCGGCAACCTGCTCGGCGACGAGCAGTCAGGCCACATCCGCGAGATCGGCGTCGAACTCTATCAGCAGATGCTCGAGGACATGGTCAACGAGCTGAAGACCCGCGCAGGCGCCGAGGGGGCGGAGAACGACCGGGGCTGGTCGCCGCAGATCAACACCGGCGCGGCGGTGCTGCTGCCCGAGGACTATGTTCCCGACCTCAACGTCAGGCTTTCGCTGTACAGGCGCCTGTCCGACGCCGAGAAGGCGGACGACCGTGAAGCGCTGGCGGCCGAACTCATCGATCGCTTCGGCCCGCTACCGCCGGAGGCCGGTCAACTGCTCAAGGTGGTCGCCATCAAGGGCCTCTGCCGCCAGGCGAATGTCGCCAAGATCGATGTCGGGCCGAAGGGCGCCGTGGTCAGCTTCCGCGACGACCAGGTCAGAAATCCTGCCGCCCTGATCGACTTCGTGGCCCGCAACCAGGTCGCCTGGCGGCTGCGGCCGGACCACAAGGTGGTGGTGAAGGGCGAATGGGAGACGCCGGAGCAGCGGCTCAACGCCGCCGAGAAGGTGCTCTCCGAACTGGCGAAGCTGGCCGGCTGAAGCTAGCGTCTCCCTTCAGTGGGGGATTCACCTTTGAAACGACAGACCTTGGGATTGGCGCTCGCCCTGGCGGGCGCGATCGGCGGCGCTGCGCACGCCCAGGACGCGGCGGTGGATCGCGACCTGCGCTGCGCCGCCGTCATCTCCTACTTCTATCTGACGGAGGAGGAGCCGTCGGATGAAGGCCTGCGGGCCGTGCTCTACTTCATCGGACGCGTGCAGGCGCACGAGCCGGTCGTCGATATCCGGGTCCGCCTGGCCCAGGCGTTTCGCGAGATTGGCGAGCGTCTGCCCGAGGAGGGTGATCGTTGCGCCGCGCTCTTCTCCAACGGTGTCGATGCGCTGGACCCGGCCCTGCGGGCCTTGGGGACGGTGATCCAGGAGGCGCCGAAGCCCTGACCAGCGCCTAGCCGGCCTTTCGGCCCTGGGCCTCGGAAGCCGCGGCCTCCAGGGCGCGGCCGGCGGTCTCCGCGGACGTCACCTCGGCGACGCCGATGTCGAACTCGACCACGAAGGGCGGGCGTCCGTCGCCGGCCTCGAACGCCGTGCAGCCAATGACCGCGGCGATCCGCTCCCCGGCCGCACGGCCGGCGAGCAGGGGCGTGGCGGGCAGGGCGAGCGCGAAGACTTCCGGGGCCAGGCGGGCTGCCGTATCCTCGACCCGGACGAGCCGCCCGACCATCGAGCCGATCTGGGGAATGGCGCGGTCCAGCCAGCCTCCGGCCCGGGCGCGGGTGACTTCGGGCTTCTCCGCCACGCGCAGGACGCACACCGACAGCGGCCGGTTACGCATCCGCGAAGCCCGGGCCAGGCGAGCCAGATGGGCGGCGAACAGGTCGCGGGTGAACAGGCCCGTCGCCGCATCCATCAGGCCGGAACTGCGCGCCGTCTCCAGCGCGCCGCGAACGGCCGCCTGGCGTCGATAGTTGCGGGCCAGCTCGACCACGCGCCGCGCGGTCTCGCACTCGGGCGTATCCGGTGAAGCGACGTCCGACACGCCGCGATTGTAGGCCTCGGCCGCCAGCAACGACGAGCCCGCGCGCACGTAGAGCAACGCAGGCGTATGATAGAGGCGCGTGTTGCGCCGAAGCCCGGCGGCGATCGACAGGGCTTCCTGTGTATTCCCACCGGCCCAGAGCACCACGGCGTCGAAGCTCCGCTCGTGCAGGTAGTCGAAGGCGGTATAGGCGGTGAAGGCCCCCACGACCTCGGCGCCGTTGCGGGCCAGGGCGTTGGACAGCGCCAGGAACTGCGGCGCCGGCTCCCCGATGGCCAGGACGCGGAAGGGCGAGTGATCGGTTTCCGGCGCGTCGAAGGTCCGACCCCGCGCCGCGAAGGTGTCGGCGCGCAGCACGAACTCCTCTTCGGCGATCGATAGCCGGACGAGGTTCTCCAGGCGCATAGCGGCCTGGGCCGGATGGAGCGGCGCGGCCAGGGTCAGATCGACGCCGTCGACCGGCCGGGCCGGATCGGGATCGCCGATGGCGAGGACGGGGAGGGCGCGCGGCGCACAGGCGGCCTTCAGCCTGGCGGCCAGGCTCGCGGTCTGGGGATCGTTAAGGTCGACGATGGCGGCCTCGATCTGAAGATCGGCCAGCGCTGCGAGCGCTGCCTGTTCGCCTCGTGCGGTGACGGTCCGCCAGCCCAGTCGGTCCAGACCCTCTGCGAGAGGTCCCGCCCGGACGTCGTCGCGCGCGACGATCAGAATCCGCGCCTGGACGCCTCCCACCATATCCCCCTCAAGTCCCCACCCGGTTGCCTGATCCGCATGCCACGAAATCGCGCGGGGGCGAATAGGCAGAATCGACCACCCCGCCCTCGGGCTTGGCTGACCGAGGGGCAGGGTCATAGTCTTCGCCCGGGACGGGAGAAACACATGCGCCAGGGACCGCTGACCGGGCTAAAGGTGCTGGAGTTCGCCGGGATCGGCCCGACTCCGTTCTGCGGGATGTTGCTCAGCGACCTGGGCGCCGACGTGGTGCGCATTGATCGCAAGGGGCAGGGACGGAGTTCTCCCACCGACGTCCTGTCGCGAGGACGCCGCTCCGTCGGTGTGGACCTGAAGACGGCGGCCGGGGGCGAAGCCTGCCTGAAGCTGATAGAGTCGGCGGACGCCCTGATCGAGGGCTTCCGGCCGGGCGTCATGGAGCGGCTGGGACTGGGTCCGGACCCGGCGTTCGCCCGTAATCCGCGCCTGGTCTATGGGCGCATGACCGGCTGGGGCCAGGACGGGCCCAACGCCCAGGCCGCCGGCCATGACATCAACTACATCGCGCTCAGCGGCGCGCTTCACGCTATCGGGACCGAGGAGCGGCCGGCGCCGCCCTTGAATCTGGTCGGCGATTTCGGGGGCGGGGCGCTGTATCTGGCCTTCGGGCTGCTGGCCGGAATCCTCCGGGCCCGCGACAGCGGCCGGGGTCAGGTGATCGACTGCGCCATGACCGACGGGGCGGCCTCGCTGATGGCCATGTTCTATGGGTTGAAGGCGGCGGGCCTGTGGACCGAGGAGCGGCGCTCCAACCTGCTCGATGGCGGCGCGCACTTCTACGGGGTCTACCGCTGCGCAGACGGCAAGTGGGTGTCGATCGGCGCCATCGAACCCGGTTTTTACGCTCTTCTGCTGGAAAAGACCGGAATCGACGACCCGGAGTTCGCCCGGCAGATGGACCGCGCGTCCTGGCCGTCCCTGCGCGAAAAGTTGGCGAACATCGTCGCACGCCGCACCCAGGCCGAATGGTGCGAACTGCTGGAGGGCACGGACGCCTGTTTCGCCCCGGTGCTGGACATGGACGAGGCTCCGCGGCATCCGCACAACCGGGCGCGGGAGGCTTTTGTCGATATCGCCGGCGTTCTGCAGCCCGCGCCCACGCCGCGGTTTTCCGCAACGCCCGGAGCCATCCAGGGTCCGCCGCCCAAGGTCGGCGAACACGATCGTGAAGCGCTGGCCGACTGGGGCTTCACGCCCGAGGAACTGGAGCGGTTGATCGCCGACGGCGTCATCGCTGGAGCGTCCGTTTCCTGACGTCCATGTTCAGGCTGGGTTCAGCCACCGGCCGGCAATCTGCTCCCAGGTTGGTCGTCGCGCTCTCCCGTCCCTCGAAGCGGCGGCCATCCCCGATGGAACGACACGCCCATCGGCGGGGGGGGGGGGGGGGGGGGGGGGGGGGGCGGCGGG
>JAEYTM010000015.1 GCA_023434015.1 Pseudomonadota bacterium
CGCGGGCGGTTCTGATCCCGTCGCCGGAAAAGCCGGCCGGATGGGACTTCGTCATGACGCCGAAAGCGTTCCTGGCCGCCGCGGTGGCCGTCGCCATCGCCATCGGGCTGGCTCTGCCGACGCCGCAGGAAGGCGAGGCCGAGGCCGCTCGGCCGCAGATCGAAACCGTCGAGGTCGGCGGCTAGCGCGCGCCCTCCTTGGGCATCTGCGCCGTCTTGGCCGCGCAGCCGCCGAGGATGGCGCCTCCCACCGCCACTTCGGCCGCCATCGGATAGCTCAGGTCGCTCATCCCATCGGAACACGGGCTGATGTAGAGCGAGACCTTCAGCGTGCCGCCGTCCGGCGTGGTTCCGGTCCAGGTGGCGCTGCCGGGCTGGATCGCGGCGCCCGGCGCCTGGGCGATCAGGTCCGGCGCGTCCGGCCGGGTGAGGGTGAGCTGGGTCCCGCGGATCTTCACCGCCCAGAACGGCTCCGTGCCGCGCGCATCGATGTCGCCGCTGAAATCCGAGACCCTGAGCGTGGTGTCAGGTTCGGCCGGAGGAAGCGGCTTGTCGCCACAGGCGGTCAACAGCCCCGCCAGGAGCGGCAAGGCGAGCAGGCGGGTCAGGCGCATGGCGTCTCCTCGATCACGGCCCCTACATGGGCGCACGCCTTATAGGCCGCGCCGCCGCCCGCCGGCAAAGCGGATCGCCCCCCGGCCGAATTCCGCTAGGCTCGACGGCGATGAGTCGGCCTCTTCGTTTCCATGAATTCTTCGCCGGCGGCGGCATGGCCAGGCTGGGGCTCGGCGCGGGCTGGGCCTGCGACTTCGCCAACGACTTCGACCCGGTGAAGGCGGCCACCTATCGCGACAACCATGCCGACGCCGGCGAGCACTTCCACCAGGGCGACGTCTGGGCGCTGGAGGCGGCAAGCCTGCCGGGCCGGGCCGACCTCGCCTGGGCGTCCTCGCCCTGTCAGGACTTCAGCCTCGCCGGGGCGCGGGCCGGCCTGACAGGCGGGCGCTCGTCCGCCTTCTTCGGCTTCTGGCGGCTGGTCGAAGCCCTGGCGGCCCAGGCCCGCGCGCCACGCACCATCGTCATCGAGAACGTCAGCGGCCTGCTGACCTCCCACGGCGGCGCGGATTTCACCGCGCTCTGCGAGGCGCTGGCGGGTCAGGGCTACGGGTTCGGGGCGCTGGAGATCGACGCGGCGGCCTTCCTGCCGCAGTCGCGCCCGCGGGTGTTCGTGATCGCGACCCTGGAGCCGCCGCCCCCGCGGCTGGTCGGCGACAGTCCATTCCAGACCCGGGCGGTGAAAGCCGCCGCCGCCCGCCTGCCGGCGCAGCTGGCCCGGCGGTGGATCGACTGGCGGCTTGGCGCGCCGCCCATGCGCAACATCGACCTCGCCGGCGTGCTCGAGGACGACGGCGCGGTCACCTGGCACCCCGCGGAGCGCACGGCGGCCTGGCTCGCCCTGATGTCGCCACTGCACCGCGCGCGGCTCGAGGCCTGCAAAGGCAAGGACGAACGGGTGGTCGGGGCGGTGTTCCGGCGGATGCGGCGGCAGGACGGCGCGACCGTCCAGCGCGCCGAGGTGCGCTTCGACGGCCTCGCCGGCTGTCTGCGCACGCCGCGGGGCGGCTCCTCCCGCCAGGTGATCCTGACAGTGGACGGCGAGAGCGTGCGCACCCGCCTGCTCAGCGCCCGCGAGGCGGCCCGGCTGATGGGGCTGCCCGACAGCTATCGCCTGCCCAGGGCGACAACCGCCGCCCTGCATGTGGCGGGGGACGGGGTGGCCGTGCCGGTGGTCCGCTGGCTGGCGCAGGAACTGCTGGAGCCGTTGCTGGCCGATACGGCCGCGCTTGCCGCCGAATAGCAGCCCCTTCCAATCGGCTGTGGAAGCCTTAGGTTCGCGCTCCGAAGGGCAGCTTGCGACGAAAGGTCCGCTCCAATGGACTCCACCCCCGACAAGATCTACGACGCCGCGCGCTACGAGCGCGCCGGGCGGGGCAAGATCTTCGATTCCGTCATCGACACCATCGGCGATACCCCGCTGGTGCGCCTGCCGCGGCTGACCGCCGCCCTGAAACCCAAGGGCGAGGTCGTCGCCAAGCTCGAGTTCTTCAACCCGCTGGCCTCGGTGAAGGACCGCATCGGCGTGGCGATGATCGAATATCTGGAAGCCAAGGGCGTGCTGAAGCCCGGCGGCCAGATCATCGAACCGACCAGCGGCAACACCGGCATCGCCCTGGCTTTCGTGGCGGCGGCGAAGGGCTACAAGCTGACCCTGGTCATGCCGGAAAGCATGTCCATCGAGCGGCGCAAGATGCTGCTGATCCTGGGCGCCAAGCTGGAGTTGACCCCGCCCGAGCGCGGCATGGCCGGCGCCGTCGCCCGCGCCAAGGAACTGGTCGAGGCCAACCCCGGCTCGGTCATGCCCCAGCAGTTCGACAACGTCGCCAACCCGCTGATCCACCGCGTTTCGACGGCGCAGGAAATCTGGAACGACACCGAAGGCCGCGTTGACGCGGTGGTCTCCGGCGTCGGCACCGGCGGCACCATCACCGGCGTCGGCCAGGTGCTGAAGGCCCGCAAGCCGTCCCTGCGGATGATCGCGGTGGAGCCCGAGGCCTCGCCGATCCTGTCGGGCGGCCAACCCGGCCCGCACAAGATCCAGGGTATCGGCGCGGGCTTCGTCCCCTCGATCCTCGATCGCGGGGTGATCGACGAAGTGGTGCAGGTGTCGAACGACGACAGCTTCGCCATGGCCCGGCGCGTGGCCAGCGAGGAAGGCATCCCGGTCGGCATCTCCTCCGGCGCGGCCCTGACCGCCGCCTTCGACGTCGCCAGCCGCGATGACATGGCCGGCAAGCTGATCGTGGCGATCATCCCGAGCTTCGCCGAGCGCTACGTCTCCACCGCCCTGTTCGAAGGGTTGTGACAGCCTCCTCCTCGCGGCGCGAGGAGGCTGAGGCGGGCGGATGACCGACGTCTTCGACAAGGCCCAGCGATCCGCCGTCATGCGGCGGGTCAGGGGCCGGGACACCGACCCGGAGATGAGGGTCCGCCGGGCGCTCACCAGGCTGGGGGCCCGCTACCGCCTGCACCGCAAGGACCTGCCCGGCTCGCCGGACATCGTCATGCCGGGCCGCCGGCTGGCGATCTTCGTGCACGGCTGCTTCTGGCACGGCCACGACTGCGCCCGTGGCGCGCGCACGCCCAAGCAGAACCGCGACTACTGGGTCGCCAAGGTCGGCCGCAACCGCGCCCGGGACGCGGCCAGCCGCGAGGCGCTGGCCACGCTCGGCTGGCGGGTCGAGACGATCTGGGAATGCGACCTGAAGGACGCGGACGGACTGGAGGCGCGGCTGCGCGCGCTCCTCCAGTGTCATCCCGGAAAGCCGGGATGACAGGGAGAGCTATCCCTCCACCTCCTCGACCACCACCTCGGTCTTCACCGAATTGGCGATGAAACAGGCCTCGTGGGCCTCGTGGTGCAGCCGCTCCCGCTCCTGCGGCGTCGGGGCGGTCCCGGCATAGGCGATCCGCGGGCGCAGGATCGCGCGGGTGACGGCGAGGCGGCCCTCGGCGTTCTTCTCCATCAGCCCCTCGGCCTCGTCGCGATAGCTCACCACCGTGAAACCGGCGGTGCGGGCCGCGTGCAGGAAGCTCAGCATGTGGCAGGTGGAGATCGCCGCCGTCAGCATCTCCTCGGGATCGACCGCACCGGCCACCGACCATTTGTTGCCGACCACGTGCCGAGATGCGGTGCCGGGGACTGCGTGGCCCCCCTCGAAGGTCACGGCGTGGCCGCGGCTGTAGCGGCCGGGCAGGAAATCCTCCCCCTCGCCGAGCCTCCATTCCGCGGTCGCGCGGTGGACCGACATCAGAAGGCCTCGGCCGGCAGAGCCATCATCAGCTCCGCCCCGGTTTTCAGCTTCGCCAGGTGGCTGGCGGTCTCGGGCAGGATGCGTTCGATGTAATAACGGCCGACGGTCAGCTTGTTGGCGTAGAACGGGTCGGCGTCGCCAGCCGCGATCTTCGCCTGGGCCGCCTCGGCGATCTGGCACCACATGTAGGCGAGGCCGGTCAGGCCGAAGAGGTGCAGGTAGTCGGTCGAGGCCGCGCCGGCGTTGTCCGGATTGGCCAGGCCGTTCTGCATCAGCCACATGGTGGCCTCCTGCAGTTCGCCCTTGGCGCGGGCCAGGCCCTCCACGAAGGGCTTGAGGGCGTCGTCGCCGTCGCGCGCGGCGACATAGGCGTCGCCCTCGGCGAAGAAGCCCATGACCGCCCGGCCGCCGTTGGCCGCCAGCTTGCGCCCGACGAGGTCGAGGGCCTGGACGCCGTTGGTCCCCTCATAGATCAGGGCGATGCGCACGTCGCGCAGATACTGGCTGACCGGGAAGTGCTCGGTGAATCCCGAACCGCCGTGCACCTGCATGGCGTCGGAACAGATGCGGAAGCCGCGGTCGGTGAGGAAGGCCTTCAGCACCGGGGTCATCAGGGCCATGTAGTCCTGGCCCTTCTGGCGCGCCGCCTCGTCGGCGCCGGCCTCCGACAGGTCGCCGTGCAGGGCGGTCCACAGCAGGAAAGCGCGGCCGCCCTCGATGACCGCCCGGCTGTCCATCAGCATGCGCCGCACGTCGGGGTGGACGATGATCGGATCGGCCGGACCGTCCGGGTTCTTCGGACCGGTCAGCGAGCGCCCCTGCAGCCGTTCGCGGGCGAACTGGGCGGCGGCCTGGTAGGCGGCTTCCGCCTGGGCGATCCCCTGCAGGCCGACGCCGATGCGGGCCTCGTTCATCATCACGAACATCAGCGACAGGCCGCGGTTCTCCTCGCCGACCAGCCAGCCGGTCGCCTCCTCGTGGCCGATCACGCAGGTGGCGTTGCCGTGGATGCCCATCTTCTCTTCCAGGCCCAGGCACTTCACCGAATTGCGCTCGCCGGGATTGCCCTGCGCGTCCGGGATGAACTTCGGCACGATGAACAGGCTGATGCCGCGGGTGCCCTCCGGCGCCCCCTCGATCCGGGCCAGCACCAGGTGGACGATGTTTTCGGTCAGATCATGCTCGCCGCCCGAGATCCAGATCTTCTGGCCCGAGATGCGGTAGCTGCCGTCCGCCTGGGGAACCGCCTTGGTGCGCAGGAGCCCCAGGTCCGTGCCGCAGTGCGGCTCGGTCAGGTTCATGGTCCCGCCCCACTGGCCCGAGGCCAGCTTCGGTAGATAGAGCTCCTTCTGTTCCTGGGAGCCGCCGTGCAGGATGGCCGAATAGGCCCCATGGGTCAGGCCCGGGTACATGGAGAAGGCCATGTTGGCCGCCGACGACATCTCCATGTAGGCGAGGTTGACCACCGCCGGCAGCGCCTGGCCGCCGAACTCGGCCTCGGCCCCCAGGGCCGGCCAGCCGGCATCGACCATCTGGGCGTAGGCTTCCTTGAAGCCCTTCGGCGTCGTCACCGTGAAGTCTGGGCTCCAGCGGCAGCCTTCCTTGTCGCCCACCGCGTTGAGCGGGGCCAGCACCTCGCCCGTGAAGCGGCCGGCCTCTTCCAGGATCTGCTCGACGGTGTCGATGGAGGCGTCGGCGAAGGCCGGCAGGTCCGCGTAACGCTCAAGCTGCAGCACGTCGCGCAACAGGAAGGCGTAGTCCCGGACGGGGGGCTGATAGGTCATGGTCGCTCCAAACATGCTCCGGTCCGCGGACCGGACGGGCGGCTACTTGGCGTGGCCGTGCTCCACGCCGTCGAGGCGGTGCCGCAGCACCTGGTCGTAGTCGGCGGCGCGGGGCAGAAGGTCCGGCCGGGTCTCGGCGAGCCGCGCCTCCAGCGCCGCGCAGCCTTCGCGCAGTTCGCGGATCGCGTTGTCGATGTCGTGGCGCTGGTTCTCCAGGGCGACGATGCGCTCCTGGAACTTGCGCAGCGACTTGGCGGCCTGCTGGGCGCCGCCGTCGTCGAGCTCATAGAGATCGAGAATCTCGCGGATCTCGGCCAGGGCCAGGCCGACGCGCTTGCCGCGCAGGATGAGCTGCAGGCGACCGCGGTCCTTGTAGGAATAGACCCGGTTCATGCCGTCGCGCGCCGGGGCGAGCAGCCCCTTGTCCTCATAGAACCGCAGCGCGCGCGGCGTGCATTTGAATTCCTGGCAGAGCTGCCGGATCGTGAACGTCCGGTTCGGACGGCGAAGGTCCGTCGGCATGGCGTGCTCCCTCGGTGAGGGAGCAGCTAACGCCCGGTTTCCGTTTACGTCAAGGTTATCGCCGCTTACCCAGCGACAAGCTCGCCGGCCAGGGCGCGCTCGATCAGCTCGACGGTCCGCTCGATGCCGAAGATCGCCACGAAGGAGCCGAAGCGCGGCCCCTGGCTC
This sequence comes from Pseudomonadota bacterium, assembly GCA_023434015.1. GTDB lineage: Bacteria > Pseudomonadota > Alphaproteobacteria > Caulobacterales > Caulobacteraceae > Phenylobacterium. The sequence goes on from JAEYTM010000015.1 coordinate 6,346, forward strand.
TGCCCCAGCAGCACCTCATAAAGCGCCCCGAACCAGGCCCGCAACGGCTCGAAGCCCGCCTGCTTGCCGGCCTCGAACACCTCGTTCTGGATCAGCTCGGCGTCGGCCCCGGCCGGCAGGGCGCGCAGCCGCGCGACCAGGTCCTGCATGGCGGCCCGCTCGCGTTCGTCGGCGGCGCGGAACCGCTTCGCCGGCTTCACGAAGTCCTCGTAGTAATTGATCGCGTAGCCGGCGAGCTTGTCGAGCAGCGGCTCGCTCTCGGGCGTCGCCCCCGGCAGGTAGCGGGCAATGAAGGCCCAGAGCAGGTCCTTGGTCGAGGCGTCGGCCGCCGACACCAGATTCAGCAGCAGCGAGAAGCTGACCGGCGAGCCCTTGGCCGGCGGCGCGCCGCGGTGGACGTGCCAGGCCGGGTTGTCCAGCTGGGCGCTCTCGTCGCCCTCCGCCTTCTTGCGGTTGAGGGCGTCGAGCTGCTGGAGGTACTCGTCCGTCGCCTTCGGGATGACGTCGAAATAGAGCCGCTTCGCCGACTTCGGCGACTGGTACATGTAGTAGGTCAGGCTCTCCGGCGCGCCGTAGCGCAGCCATTCCTCGATGGTCAGGCCGTTGCCCTTGGACTTCGAGATCTTCTGGTTGTTCTCGTCCATGAACAGCTCGAAGTGGAAGGCCTCCGGCGGCTCGCCGCCCAGCGCCTTCACGATCCTGTTCGAGACCCGCACGCTGTCGACCAGATCCTTGCCGGACGCCTCGAAATCGACTTCCAGCGCCGTCCAGCGCGCCGCCCAGTCGGGGCGCCACTGCAGCTTCACATGGCCGCCGGTGACCGGAACCTCGGTCAGCGTCCCGTCCTCGTCCGGGAAGGTGATCGTGCCCTTGTCCACGTCGCGGGCGACGGTCGGCGCCTGCAGCACGCGGCCGGTCTTCGGGCTGATCGGCAGGAAGGGCGAATAGGTCGCCCGGCGCTCCTCGCCCAGGGTCGGCAGCATGATCGCCTGCACCGCGTCGAAGCGCGCCAGGATGCGCAGCAGAACCTCGTCGAACCGCCCCGACCGGTAGGTCTCGGTCGAGGACATGAAGGTGTAGTCGAAGCCGAAGCTGTCGAGGAAGGCGCGCAGGCGGGCGTTGTTGTGCGCCCCGAAGCTGTCGTACTCGCCGAAGGGATCGCGCACCGAGGTCACCGGCTTGTCGCGATCCTCTTCCAGCATCGCCTTGTTCGGCACGTTGTCCGGGATCTTCCGCAGGCCGTCCATGTCGTCGGAGAAGACGATCAGCTCGGTCGGGATGGCGTCCTCGGTCAGCGCGCGGAAGGCGGTCCGCACGATGGTCGGGCGGGTCGCCTCGCCGAAGGTGCCCAGATGCGGCAGGCCCGAGGCCCCGTAACCGCACTGGAAGACCACGGGCTTGCCCAGCGCCGGCAGGGTCTGAACCGCCTCGGCGAACTTGCCCTGGGCGAACAGGGTGGCGGCGAGATCGCGCTCGCCGTCGGTGAGGCGCAGGCGCAGCACGCGGTCCAGCAGCAGGCGCGCCTGTTCGAACGGCCAGCTCTTCGCCTCGCGGGCCTGATGGGAAAGTCCTTGCAACATGGCCGTGCGGGTATCCTCCAACGGCCGGCGCCTCAAGCGCTTTCGGGAACCAACCCGCGCCGTCCGCGTCTTGCCGGTTCAGGACGAGGGTTGGGTAGCCACATGAATCTGACGATCGCCAAGCGCGTGCTTGGCCTGCTTTCCATCGGCATCGGGGTGGTCGCGGTGGCCTCTCCCAGGCGCATGTCCGACACCCTTGGCTTGCAGGCGGACGAGGAGGCGATGAGCGCCTTCGGCGCGCGGGAGATCGCCTCCGGCGCCGGCCTGCTGTCGCCGGTCAAGCCGGGCCCCTGGTTCTGGATGCGGGTCGGGGGCGACGTCATGGACCTGGCGGCGATCGGCAAGGCCCTGGGGCGCGACAACCCCAAACGGCACATCGCCGCCCTGGTCGCCCTGACGGTCGCCGGCATCGCCGTCATCGACACCATCATGGCCGTCGAGGCCCTGGTCGACAAACGCGAGAACGAGCGCGCCGCAACCTGATCGTCGCCGAACGCCGCTCGTCACGGACCTGTCGCAGCTTCGTCGCAGAGCCGTTGCGTCCGGCCCCTAAGCCCCCCGCCAACAACCAGACGGGGGTTTTCCGATGTTCTCCAAGTTCGCCGCCGGCCGCATGCGCCGGGAGCTTCTCTGCGGTTCGGGCGTGGCGCTTGCGCTGGCCCTGACCGGCGCGGCCCATGCCGAGGACGAGGTCGACGAAATCGTCGTCACCGGCCAGCGGGAGGCCCAGCGGGCCGCCATCGCCGTGAAGCGCGATGAGTTCGTGGTCGCCGACGTGGTCTCGGCCGACGACATCGGCAAGCTGCCCGACCACAACACCGCCGCCGCCCTGCGCCGCATCCCCGGCGTCTCGGTCATGGAGGACCAGGGCGAACCGCGCTTCCCGGTCCTGCGCGGCCTTCGCTCCACCTACAACCGCACCACCGTCGACGGCGCCCTGCTGGCCTCGGTCGACGAGGGCGGCCGCACCGTGCCGATGGACATCGTCCCCTCGGTGATGGCCGGACGCCTGGAAGTCATCAAGACCGTGACCCCGGAGAACGACGGCAACGCCATCGGCGGCGTGATCGACGTCACCACCCGCAGCGCCTTCGACGCCGGCCGCCCGTTCGTCAACGCCGTGGCCTCCTACGGCAGCTATGAGCGCAGCGGCGACGTGCGCAACGACAAGCCGTCCTATCGCCTCGCCTTCGCCGCCGGCCGCACCTTCGGCGCCGAAGACCAGTGGGGCGTGGTGCTGGGCGCCTCGCACGAGCAGCTCGACTACGACATCCCGCAGGTCGAATCCCAGGACCCGTCAGTGCGCGAGTACACCGCCGCCGGCGCTCCGGTCGCTTCGGGCGCGCCGACCGGCAACGGCATCCAGGTGCCGACCTTCCAGCGGCTGTTCTGGTACAACAACACCAAGCAGCGCAGCGGCGTGAACGGTAAGATCGAGTACCGTCCGACCGCCGACTTCCGCTGGGAAGCGTCCGGCCTCTTCGCCCGCATGGAGGACGATGAGGAGCGGATCGAGAACCGCATCGAGCCGCTCGGCAACGTCGCCAACCAGACCGAGACCAGCGGCCGCTTCGCCCGCGGCCGCGGCGTCATCCAGCTGAACCAGCCGATCACCCGTCGCGAGGTGAGCCTCGCCCGCACCGCCGCGGAATGGCGCTTCGCCAACCAGTGGGTGGCCGACGGCGACCTGGTCTATTCGAAGGCGGCGCTGGAAGTGCCCAATCACTCGGTGGAGTTCCGCACCCCGGCCAGCCAGGAAGCCAACCTTGGCTTCACCTACGACACCACCAATCCGCTGTTCCCGGTGTTCACCCCGATCACCGACGCCAACTACCGCAACCCGTCCAACTACCTGCTGCAGCAGCACCGCGACTCCCTGACCGAGACGGACGAGAGCACTGGCCAGGTCCGCTTCAACCTCGCCTTCGACGACGAGGGCGTGGACCGCAACCTGAAGGCCAAGTTCGGCGGCCTGCTGCGCACCACCGAGCGCGAGTTCGGCTCCAGCCAGATCAACTACACGGCCGGGCCGGGCTTCACCTACACCCTGGCCGAGGTCGACGAGGCCGGCCCGTCGGAGCTGATCGCCGGCCGCTATCTGCTCACCCCGCGCATCGGCGCGCGGCAGTCGATGGACTTCCTGGCCGCCAACCGCAGCCGCTTCACCACCGCCGTCTCCCCGGCGACCGGCCTCTATGAGGTGAAGGAAGACGTGGCCGCCGCCTACGGCCAGGCCAGCTACCGCTTCGGTGACTTCACCGTGCTCGCCGGCCTGCGCTATGAGCGGACCGAGGTGGAGTCCGACGGCGTGCGCAACGCCGGCGGCGTGCTGACGCCGACCCACAACTCCGGCTCCTACGACAACTGGCTCCCCAGCGTGCACCTGCAGTGGAACGCGCGGGAAAACCTGATCGTCCGCGCGGCCTGGACCAACACCATCGGCCGACCGGACTACAGCTCCCTGGCCGCCACCGAGGTGCTGACCTTCGACGGCGCCCAGGCCCGGCTGACCCGGGGCAATCCGGGCCTGAAGGCCCGCGAGAGCGAGGGCTTCGACCTGTCGGTGGAGTTCTATCCGCCGGACGGCCTGATCTCGCTGGCGGTGTTCTCCAAGGACATCAAGAACGAGATCTTCAGCCTGTCGGCTCTGGAGAGCCTCGACGTCGGGCGGGGCGTGGAGCAGGTGCTGGTCTCGACGCCGCGCAACGCCGAAAGCGCCAAGATCAAGGGGCTGGAGTTCGCGGTGCAGCAGGCCTTCACCATGCTGCCGGCGCCGTTCGACGGCTTCGGCTTCAACGGCAACCTGACGCTGCTGGACACCGAGTTCACCTTCCTGACCTCGACCGGCCCGCGGGTCACGGGGCTGTACCAGCAGCCTGACATCACCACCAACGAGAGCATCTTCTACCAGCGCGGACCGTTCGAGGCCCGGCTGTCGCACAACTACATCGGCGGCTTCCTGGAGACGGTGAACAACACGACCCCGAACGCCGACCAGTACTGGAAGGGCCGCCACGTGTTCGACGCCAGCGTCTCCTGGCGCTTCAACGACCGCTTCACGGTGTTCGGCGAGGCCCAGAACCTGTCCAACACCGGCCGCCAGGAAGTCACCGGCCCGGATCGACGCTACCTGCAGGAGTGGGCGAACTACGGCCGCACCTACTGGGTGGGCGTGGCGGCCTCGTTCTAGCTAAGGTGGGCTCCATGCATCGCTCAGTGATCGCCGCCGCCATCGCCACCCTGGGTCTGGCGGGCTCCGCCCTGGCCCAGCCCGCGCCGCCCCCCGCCCCGCCGCCGGTTCCCCGGCTGCAGGCGGCGGAGGTCGCGCGCTTCAAGGCGGCGGAGGCGACCCAGGGCGTGGCGGTGGATGCCCGCCATGTCTACGCCGTCGCCAACTCGCGGATCGGCAAGTACGACAAGGCGACCGGCCGCAAGGTCGCCGAATGGGTGGGGGACCGCGCCCGGTTCCCCCACCTCAACTCCTGTTCGGTGATCGGCAGGGAGCTGGTCTGCGCCAACTCCAACTTCCCGCAGGTGCCTCAGCGCAGCTCGGTGGAGTTCTTCGACCCGGCGACCATGACCCACCTGCGCACCGTCTCGCTCGGCGAGCAGATCGGCTCGCTGACCTGGGTCGAGCGCAAGGACGGGGCCTGGTGGGCGGCCTTCGCCAACTACGACGTCAGCGGCGCCGAGCCCGGCCGCGACCACCGCTACAGCGCCTTCGTGAAGTTCGACGATCAGTGGCGGCGGATGGAGTCCTGGACCTTCCCGCCCGCGGTGCTGGAGCGGTTCAAGCCGATGAGCACCTCCGGCGGCGGCTTCGGCCCCGACGGCCTGCTCTACATCACCGGCCACGACCATCCCGAGCTCTATGTGCTGCGCCTGCCCAAGGGCGGCTCGGCGCTGGACCATGTGGCGACCATCGACGTGCCCACCGAGGGCCAGGCCATCGCCTTCGACAGGAGCCAGCCGCGGGTGCTGTTCGGCATCAGCCGGCCCGGCCGCGAAGTGGTCGGCATGCGCCTGCCGCCGGTCGAGGCGAAGTGAACCCGGCGCCCTGACGGATCGCGATCCGGCCTGAGCGCTTATATGCGGACGATGATCCGTCCGCAGGACCTGCTATGCCCCAGGCCCGAGGGCCTCTACTGCGCCCCCGGCGACTTCTACATCGATCCCGTCCGCCCGGTGGGGCGGGCGGTGATCACCCACGGCCACGCCGACCACGCCCGGGCGGGGCACGGGGCGGTGCTGGCGACCCCCGAAACCCTCGACATCATGGGCGAACGCTACGGCGCCGATTTCGCCCAGGCCCGACAGGCCGCCGCCTATGGCGAACGGATCGACCGCGACGGGGTCGAGGTGACCCTGGTCCCCGCCGGCCATGTGCTCGGCTCGGCCCAGGCGGTGGTCCGCTGGAAGGGCGTGACCATGGTGGTGTCCGGCGATTATAAGCGAAGGCGCGATCCGACATGCCCGGCCTTCGAGCCGGTCCCCTGCGACGTGTTCATCTCCGAGGCAACCTTCGGCCTGCCAGTGTTCCGCCACCCCGACGACCGCGAGGAGATCGCCCGCCTGCTGCGCTCGGTGGCGCAGTTCCCGGAGCGCTCGCACCTGGTCGGCGCCTATGCGCTCGGCAAGGCCCAGCGGATCATCCGCCTGCTGCGCGAGGCCGGCTGGGAAAAGACCATCTATGTCCACGGGGCGCTAGAGCGGCTCAACGCCCTCTACCAGCGGCACGGCGTCGACCTCGGCCCGCTGGCGCCCGCCACCACCGGCCGGAAGACCGACTTCGCCGGCCAGATCGTCATCGCCCCGCCCTCGGCCACCCAGGACCGCTGGAGCCGCCGGTTCCCCGATCCGGTCCCGGCCTTCGCCTCGGGCTGGATGCAGGTGCGCGCCCGCGCCCGCCAGCGCGGCTGCGAGCTGCCGCTGGTGATTTCGGACCACGCCGACTGGGACGAACTGACCGCCACCGTCGACGAACTTCGCCCCGGCGAGCTGTGGATCACCCACGGGCGAGAGGAGGCGCTGGCCCGCTGGGCCGAGCTGCACGGCGTCCCGGCCCGGGCGCTGGCCCTGATCGGCTACGACGAGGAAGAGGACGGCTAGCAACCCTCCGGCGCAAGGCCGCGTTCGGTCCGCAAAGGAGCCCGCCATGTCCGAGACCGACCAGACCCCGACCCAGCCGCTCAAGGACGGCGGCCTCAAGCAACCCGACCGGCGGCCGGACTCCGGCGACGGCCTGTCCAAGACCGGCGGCGGCGAGACCCGCGGCGACGGCAAGGAGGACGGCGTCGGCGGCATGCTGGGCGAGGGTGAAGCCGGCGACTCCCTGCCCGACGAGCACTGACTTGGCGCCGCCGCCCTCAGGCCCCAGCTTCTGAGGCATGCGCGCCTTCGCCGAGCTGCTGGACCGGCTGTCCCTGACCGGGTCGCGAAACGCCAAGCTGACCCTGGTGCGCGACTATCTCCGCGACACCCCCGACCCGGATCGCGGCTGGGCGCTGGCGGCCCTGACCGGCGACCTCACCTTCGCCGCCGCCAAACCGACCTTCATCCGCAAGGCGGTGGAGGAGCGCATGGACCCGCAGCTGTTCCGCTGGTCTTACGACTATGTCGGAGATCTGGCCGAGACCGTCGCCCTGGTCTGGCCGCGCCGTCCGGGCGCCAACCGCGAGCCGGAGCTGTCGGAAGTGGTCGACGCCCTGCGCACCGCCACCCGCGCCGAGGTGCAGCGGCTGATCGAGGGCTGGCTCGACGCCATGGATGAGCCGCGCGAGCGCTGGGCCTTGCTGAAGCTGATGACCCGCGAGCTGCGCGTCGGCCTGACGGCCCGCCTCGCCAAGCGGGCGGCGGCCGAGATGGGCGACGTCGATCCGGCCGAGATCGAGGAGCTGTGGCACGCCCTGCATCCGCCCTACGAGGACCTGTTCGCCTGGCTGGAAGGCCGCAGCGACAAGCCCTCGTCCGACAACCCCGGCCGCTTCCGCCCGGTGATGCTGGCCCAGGCCATCGACGAGGCGGTGGACTTTGCCAGGCTCGATCCCGCCGACTACGCCGCCGAGTGGAAGTGGGACGGCATCCGCGTGCAGGCTGTCCACGAGGGCGGGGTGCGGCGTCTGTACACCCGCACCGGCGACGACATCTCCCGGACCTTCCCCGACATCCTCGACGCCCTGGCCGCCGAGGGGGTGATCGACGGCGAACTGCTGGTGATCCGCGACGGCAAGGTGGCGAGCTTCGCCGACCTGCAGCAGCGGCTGAACCGCAAGGCGGTCGACGCCAGGGCGCTGGCCGCCTACCCGGCCGCGATCCGCGCCTACGACCTCCTGGCCGACGGGCCCGAGGACACCCGCACCCTGCCGTTCGCGGAGCGCCGGGCGCGCCTGGAGGCCTTCGTCGCCCGCGAGCACAGCCCGCGCATCGACCTGTCGCCGGTGCAGCCCTTCGAGACATGGACCGGGCTCGCGGCCCTGCGCGCCGATCCGCCGGAAGGCGACCCGCAGATCGCCGAGGGGCTGATGCTCAAGCGGCTGGACTCGATCTACGAGGCCGGCCGGCCGAAGGGGCCGTGGTTCAAGTGGAAGCGCGACCCGTTCCTGATCGACGCGGTGCTGATGTACGCCCAGCGCGGCCATGGCAAGCGGTCGAGCTTCTATTCCGACTACACCTTCGGGACCTGGACCGAGGGACCCGACGGCAAACGCATGCTGACCCCGGTCGGCAAGGCCTATTTCGGCTTCACCGACGAGGAGTTGAAGCAGCTCGACAAATTCGTGCGCGACAACACCGTCGAGCGTTTCGGGCCGGTCCGCGCGGTGCGCGCCGAGCCGCACTTCGGCCTTGTGCTGGAAGTCGCGTTCGAGGGCCTGCAGCGCTCCACCCGCCACAAGTCGGGCGTCGCCATGCGCTTTCCCCGCAT
>JAEYTM010000031.1 GCA_023434015.1 Pseudomonadota bacterium
CGTTCAATCTGGACGGGTCGATGATGTATTGCACCTTCGCAACCCTCTTCATCGCCCAGGTGTATGGCATCGACATGTCGGTGGGGCAGCAGATCACCATGCTGGGGCTGCTGATGGTGACGTCGAAAGGGATGGCCGGCGTGCCGCGGGCCTCGCTGGTGGTGATCGCCGCCACCCTGGCCTACTTCAACCTGCCGGAGGAAGGCCTGCTGCTGATCCTCGCCGTCGATCACCTGCTCGACATGGGCAGGTCGGCCACCAACGTCGTCGGAAACTCCGTCGCCGCAGCCGTCGTCGCAAAGTGGGAAGACCAGATCGAGGAGCCCAAGGCCGCCTGACGACGGTTTCTGCGCCCGGCGGGTGAGGCCGCCGGGGCAGGCTGCGTTTGAACCCTTGAACCCGATCCCCCTCATGGAGATTTTCAAGATGCGCAATTCCGTCCGGCACGGCCTCTCCGCCGCGCTCATGCTGCTCATGGCGACGGCGGCGGCCCCCGCCCTGGCCCAGAACGCCGAGGCGCCGAGCGTGCGCCGCGACGCCCGCGAGCAGGCGCCGGCGGCCCTGCTGGGCGTCTGGGAAGTGGTCGGCGGCGCGCCGAACACCAAGTTCCTGCGCTCGTTCAGCTACACCGCCGAGGGCAAGGTCCTGGTCCACTTCCTGAGCGTCAACGCCAAGGGCGAGCAGACCCAGGGCCACTGGGTCGCCCAGCTCGACGGCTCGCAGGCCCTGGAATACCACTCCCGCGCCGGCGCGACCCCCTACGCCGACATCCGCCTGACCAAGGTCGACGACCAGAACTTCAACCTGACCAACACGGTCAACGGCACGCTGCGCGCGCGCTCGGCCTGGCGCCTGACGCCGGACGGCCAGACCCTGACCATGACCCGCACGCCCGTGGGCGGCGCCACCTCCACCACCACCTACAAGCGCTGGACCGGCCAGTAGGCTGGTGGCGCGGCTAGAAGGTCCGCGTGACCTGCAGGCCCACGGTGGCCGGCGGGGCGCTGACCGTCTGGCCGCGCGTGCCGCCCAGATTGGCGGTGACGCGGGCCGGCGCCCGGGCGTTCAGCAGGTTCGATCCGTAGAGATGGACGCCCAGTTCGCCGGCCTGCAGGCTCAGCCGGCCCCCGACCAGGCCATAGGCCGGCTGTTTCTGATAGGTGCTCGAGGTCGGCCGGAACTCGGACCCGGCCGAGCCGGTGTAGGTGTAGTCGAGCCGCACGGCGCCGTGCATCCCCGGCGCGATCGGCCAGTCGTAGGTCGCCGAGACCGCGCCGCTCCAGGACGGCACGAAGGGCAGCCGGTCGCCGCGGCGGCCGGTGGCCTGAGTGGGGATCGCACCGGCGGCCGTCTGATCCTCGACCAGCCGGGCGTCCATGACGGCCAGGCTTCCGCGCAGGATGAGCTGCGGCGTCGGCCGCGCATTGACCTCCAGTTCGATCCCGTCGACCCGCGCCGCGCCGGCGTTGGTGTTGAAGATCCACGCCCCGTTCGGAGAGGCGGCGCGCACCTGCATGTCGCGCCAGTCGATCCGGTAGGCGGCCGCGTCGAGGGTCACACGGCCCTCCAGCCAGCTGGTCTTGGCGCCCAGCTCGTGGCTGACCAGGCCGTCGGGTTCATAGGTCGCCGGCAGGGTGTCGCCCGCGCCGGGGACGTTGTTCGCCCCGCCGGGACGGAAGCCGCCGGCCCGGGTGGCGTAGAGCATCACCCGGTCGTTGGGTCGCCAGGCGAGGTTGAGCCGGGTGACCCAGTCGCGCGCCTTGCCGACGCTCTCGGCGAAGGGCGTGGGTGAGGAGCCGGTGAGCAGGTTGCCGGTCCGCACCTCGCCGCCGACCGTCTTGCTGTAGTCGTAGTAGCGGGCGCCGACGGTGGCGGTGAGCGCCGGCGACAGCCGCCACGACATCTCGCCGAAGCCGGCGTGCTGGCGCACCCGCGTGGCGATCAGCCGGTCCCCCGTCTCGTCGCCCGCAAGGACGAGAATCCGGCCGGAGTCCCGGTCGACCCGATAGACCCGGCTGTCGAAACGGTCGGTGCGGTCCTCGAAGAAGGCGCCCACCGTCCAGCTCAGCGGCCCCTCCCCGTCGCTGCGGACGCGGATCTCCTGGTTCCAGGCCTCCAGCGACGCCGACTGATGCCAGGCGCCCGGCAGGCGCGAGCCGGCGTAGGCCGCGAAGACCTGGGCCTGCTCGGCCGAACAGGCGCCGGTCGCGCCGAAATAGGCCGGACAGACCTCGGGGTCGGCGGCCGACTCCCGCAGGATCGAGGTGTAGTCGCTCGCGTTGAGGCTGCGCCACGTATAGTGCGAGGCGGTGGCGGTCAGCTCCGCCCCCTCCAGGCCGCGCACGAGCGTCAGGTTCTGCAGTGTGAAGGCGTTGCGATAGGCGCCCACGACATGGGCGTCGGTCGTGTAACGGCCCAGGGCCGGAAACCAGTAGTTGATCGAGTCGTCGGCTTCCTGGCGCTGATGGATCAGGCTGGCCTGCAGACGGGTCGCCCCGTCCTCGTAGGCGAGCATCGCGCGGCCGCCGTGGGTGCGCCAGCGGTTGATGTCCTCGCGGTCGTAGCGGAGGTTGTCGACATAGCCGCCGGTCACGTCCCGGTAGGCGACCAGCCGCGCCGCCAGCCGGCCGGGAACCAGGGGCAGGTTGACCATGCCGTGCAGGCCGTGGCCCTCGCCGCCGCCGGCGACCGTCTCGACCTGCCCCTCCGCCCGGGCGGCGAAGCCGTAGGGGTCGGGCTTGTTGAGGATGATCCGCAGCGCCCCGCCCATCGAGCCGGCCCCGTAGAGGGTGCCCTCGGGACCGCGCAACACCTCGACCCGCTGGGTGTCGAACAGGTGGAGATTCGGCTGGCTGGCCCCGGCGTCGGCCTGGGAGCCGGCGGGTCCGGTGACCGGCGTCTCGTCGTAATAGACGCCGGTGGTCGCCTCGCCCGGCGACTGCACCCCGCGGATCACGATCCGCTGCAGGCTGGTGCCGTTGCTCGCGAAACTGAGGCCGGGCACATGCCGGAAGTAGTCGGCCAGGAACTGCGCCCCGAGCGCGGCGAGGCCCTCCTGCGGAATGGCGGTGATGGCGCGGGGCGTCTCCTGAAGCAGGGTGTCGTGCTTCAGGGCGGTGACCACCAGTGCGGCGAGGCGTGCGACCGGCGGCGGCGCGGGCGCCTCCGGCGGCGCCGCCGGCGCCGGCGCGGGGTCGCGC
>JAEYTM010000074.1 GCA_023434015.1 Pseudomonadota bacterium
GTTTCGCCGATGAGGGCCATGGCGACGAGCATTTCGGCGCGGATGCCCTGGAGCATGCGCTCGACGCCGGCCTGTCCCTGTGCGGCGAGGGCGTAGGCCCAGGCGCGTCCGATGAGCACGCCGTCGGCGCCGGAGGCGATGGCGCGGATGACGTCGAGGCCGGATCGGACGCCTGAGTCCATCAGCACGGTGAAGCGTTTGTCGACGGCCTCGGCGATGGCCGGCAGGGCGGAGATGGTCGAGGGGGCTCCGTCGAGCTGTCGCCCGCCGTGGTTGGAGACCACCAGGCCGTCGGCGCCGGAGGAGACGGCGGTGCGGGCGTCCTCGGGGTCGAGCACGCCCTTGAGCACCAGCCGGCCGTTCCAGTTCTGGCGGATCCAGTCGATGTCGGCCCAGGTGACCCTGGGGTCGTAGTTGGCGGCCACCCAGTCGAAGAAGCCGCCCAGGCCGGTGCCCGGCGGCATCACCCCGGCGACGTTGCCCAGCGCGTGCGGCCGGCCGTGGACGCCGACGTCCCAGGCCCAGCCGGGCTTCTGCACCACCTGCATCATCCGGCCCATCTGGGCCAGCGGGCCGTAGCCGTTGGCCAGGCCGGTGCGGATGTCGCGGTAGCGGGTCGAGGAGACCGGCAGATCGACGGTCAGCAGCAGGGTGGTGACGCCGGCCGCCTTGGCCCTGGCCAGCAGGTCGATCATGAAGCCGCGGTCGCGGATCATGTAGAGCTGGAACCAGATCGGGTTCTTCACCCGCGCGGCGACCTCCTCGATCGAACAGCCGGCCACGGTCGACATGGTGAAGGGCACGTCGGCCGCATCCGCCGCCCGCGCCGCCTGCACCTCGCCGCGGCGGGCGTAGAGCCCGGCCAGGCCGATCGGGGCCAGGGCCACCGGCATCGACGCCCGACGGTCGAACAGGTCGCAGCTGAGGTCGATGTCGGAGACGTCGCGCAGCACCCGCTGGCGCACCGAAAGGCCCCGCAGGTCCTCCACATTGCGCTGCAGGGTGGTCTCCGCGAAGGCCCCGCCGTCGATGTATTCGAACAGGAACCGGGGAAGGCGCCGGCGCGCCAGAATCCGGAAGTCGCTAACGTCAGCCGCGGCCAAGGTCATTCGTCCTTTGATGTCGGTCGGTTCCGTGCGGCGGGCCGGCGCACACACGAAAACAGCGCCCGGCGGGCTGAGCCTGCCGGGCGCTGCGGGGTCTCGTCAGGCTCAGGCGGCCGCGGGTGTCTTGTAGACGCGCTTTGAGGCGTCGATCCACAGGAACAGGGTGGCGGCGATGGCGGCCAGGACGGCCAGGACGCCGAAGGCGGCGTTCCAGCTGTAGTAGGTCACCAGATAGCCGGTGGCCGCGGCGGCGATGGTGCCGCCGAGGTTGCCGGAGGTGTTCATCACCGCCGACACCGAACCGGCGTACTCGTCGCCGATGTCCAGCGCCACGGCCCAGGACACGCCCACCGTCAGCTCCAGCCCGAACACCGCCAGGGCGAAGAAGCCCACCCCGACCAGCGGATCGGTCTGGTTGATCGCCAGCATGATCATCGCCCCGGCCAGCACGAAGCCGACGATGGCCACCAGGCGGCGGGCCATCTTCAGGTTGCCGGTGCGCTTGAGCACCTCGTCCGACACCCAGCCGCCGGCCACGTCGCCGGCCACGCCGGCCATCAGCGGCAGGGAGGCGTAGAAGCCCATCTGCGTCAGGCTGAAGCCATGCGCATCGACCAGGTACTTCGGGAACCACTGCAGATAGATGCCGATCGAGTAGCCGTAGCAGGCGTACATCGCCGCCAGCAGCCACATCTGCGGGCTGGTCAGGATCTGCTTCCACGGCACATTGGCCTTGGCCTTGCCCGCCGTCGAGCGGCGGCCCAGCGCCTGGGCGATCAGCTCGCGCTCTTCCTCGTTGACGCCCTTATGGTCGTTGGGGCTGTCGCGGTAGTACCAGAACCAGAAGATCGCCCAGATGATCCCGACCAGGGCGAAGATCACGAACGGCGCGCGCCAGCCCCAGTGGGCGATCATCCACACCACCAGCATCGGGGTCAGCGCCCCGCCCAGCCGCGAGCCGGCGTGGGTCACGCCCTGCGCCCAGCCGCGCTCCGACGGCAGCATCCAGCGCGACAGCGAGCGCGTGGCGATCGGGAAGGCCCCCGCCTCGCCCATGCCGAACAGGAAGCGCATGATGATCATCGAGGTGGCGTTCCACGACACCACGGTCAGGGCCGTGAAGGTCGACCACCACAGCACCACCCCGGCCAGCGCCTTGCGCGGACCGAACCGGTCGCCCAGCCAGCCGCCGGGGATCTGGAACATCGCATAGGCCAGCTGGAAGGCGGCCAGGATCCAGCCGATGGTCACGTCGGTGAACCCGAACTCGGCCTCGATCGAGGGGATCGCGGCGGAGATCACCACCCGATCCATGTAGGTGATCATGTACACCAGCACCGTCAGCCACAGCACGATGTGCCGGGTGCGGGTGGCGCGGACTTTTGTCGCTGGCGAAGCCATCGGCGTTTCCTAAAGACAGTCTTGTAGTGGATCAGGACCCGGGCGAGCCCGGGTCCTGAGGCGTCACACGTGGAACGGCGCGATCAGGACGCCGGCTTCACCGTCGGCACCGACTGGCCGGCGACGTAGACCGAGTTGATCTTGCGCGTGTTCTTGATGTCGGCCAGCGGGTCGGCGTCCAGCACCAGCAGGTCCGCCTGCTTGCCCGCCGCGATCGAGCCCAGGTCCGTCATGTTCAGGAACTGCGCCGCCGTCGAGGTCGCCGTCTGGATCGCCTCGGCCGGGGTGAAGCCGCTGTCGACCATCAGCGCCAGCTCCCAGTGGGAGAAGTAGCCGGCGAAGCGGCCGGGAGGGCCCGAGTCGGTGCCGAAGCCGTACTTCACGCCGCCGTCCTTCAGGCGCTTGGTGTTGGCCTTGGCCATCTCGAAGAACTTCGGATAGTCGTGGAAGTGCGGGCCCGCCGCGACCGTCTTCTGACGCTCGGGGCTGCGCAGCTCGGCCAGGGCCGCGGGCGAGACGCCGGCGACGAAGAACGGGTCGTTGAGGATCTCCGACGGCGGCACGCCATAGGCGAACATCGAGGCCTCGCGCGACAGGGTCTCGGCCAGCTGCCAGGTCCCCTTGGCCTTCATCGCATCGATCAGAGCCTGATCGACCGGCTGGTCGCGCACGCTGTGCACCAGGCCGTCGACGCCCTGGTCGACCACCCGCTTGGCGTCCTTCAGATAGAAGATGTGCGCCAGAACCTTCAGCTGGTGCTTGTGCGCCGTGTCGATGATCGCCTTGGAGATCTCCGGCGGCATCGGCGGCATGGTGTTCAGCTCGTCGTCCAGCCAGAACTTGATCACGTCCACGCCCTTGGCCGCCTGGGCGTCCACCGCCGCGACCGCCTCCTCAGGCGTCGACACCGGCTGGTTCAGGCCCGGAACACCGCCGTAGCCGCCCTTGAAGACGATCCCCTGGCCGGCCGTGTAGACCCGCGCCATCGACGGCTTGCCCGCACGCTGCTCGGCGCGCAGCGGGAAGATGGTGTCGTTCTCCGTGCCCATGGTGAGCACCGTCGTCACCCCGTAGGAGGCATAGGTCTTCAGGTCCTTCTCGACGTTCTCCCGCGTGAAGTTCTGATAGTCCTGCTTCAGGTCGATCACATTGCCGACGTGCACGTGCAGGTCGATCAGGCCCGGCATCACATACTTGCCAGAAAGATCCACCGTCTCAGCGCCCTCAGGCGCCTGCACCTCAGCGGCCGGACCCACCCAGGCCACCTTGCCGTCGCCGCCGATCACCAGCGCCGAGCCCGGCGCAGCCGCAGCCCCCGTGCCGTCGATCAGGGTGAAGTTGGTCAGCACCTTCGCGCCGCCGTCCGCAACCGAGGCGTCCTTCTGGCCGCAACCCGCAACCAGCAGAACAGCCGCCGCAGCAGCAACCCCGCCTCCAAGTCTACCTAGCATCATCTTCCAAGGCTCCAGCACAAAGCACGGTCCGACTGGCCAAAACCAACCGAAGGCCGCCGTTCAGACAAATTC
>JAEYTM010000097.1 GCA_023434015.1 Pseudomonadota bacterium
ATCATGTAGCCGCCGATCAGGCCAGCCGCGGCGAGCAGGCCGCCGGCCAGGGCCGCGGCGGTGACGTCGGACGGATCGCCATGCTCGGCCAGCAGATAGAAGACCGCGCCGGCCAGGATCAGGCCGGCCAGGCCGCTGAGCGCCGCGCCGGCCCAGCGCACCCGCCTGCCCAGCGGCTCGGCGAGGGCGGCGGCGGCCAGCCAGGCCAGGGCGCCGTACATCGGCAGGGGATAGTGGACCAGCTTGGTGGGCATCAGCTCGAACAGCACCCAGGCCGGCAGCAGCCAGGCGATGGCGAACCGGACGCCCGGCTCGGCGCGGCGGCGCCAGGCGAAGACCAGGGCGGCGGGCAGCAGCAGGGTCATCGGGAAGACCAGCAGGGAGACCAGACCGGTGTGGTAGCCGGGCGGCGCGCCGTGGGTTTCCTGGCCGCCGACCAGCTTCGGGGCGAGGTCCCCGGCCAGGGCCGCGCCCCAGAAGGCGCCGTCGGTGGCGACGGTGACAGCGCCGGCCCAGGGGCCGACCACCGCGGCCACCAGCACCAGTCCCCAGTAGGGGCGAATCCGCACGACCCAGCCGGGCCGCCGGTCCCAGATCAACAGGGTCACCAGGGTCAGGCCCACGACCAGGGGGCCGACCGGGCCCTTGATCAGCGTGGCCAGAGCCAGGCCGAGCCAGAACAGCCAGACCGCCAGCCTTCCGGCCGGCGGCCCGTCGCGGGCCTCGGCGTAGAGCCGGGCGAGGGCCGCGAGCGCCAGGGTGGTGGTCCCGCACAGCATGGCGTCGGTCTTGGCGATCATCGCCTCGGTCGACAGCAGGAAGGTCGCGCCCAGCATGGCCCCGGCCAGCAGGCCGCCCTGAGGCCCCAGGAAGGCGCCTGCGCCCCAGGCCAGGGCGGCGGCCGCCAGCATGGCGCCGAGCAGGGAGGGGATGCGGTAGGCCCAGATCTCGCGGGCTTCCGGGCTCGACAGCAGCGAGACGCTGGCGGCCTGCATCCAGTGGATGCCGACAGGTTTCTTGAAGCGCGGCTGGTCCTGATAGTTGATGACCACGAAATCGCGGGTTTCGAGCATCTGCGCGGTCGCCTGGGCGAATCGCGATTCGTCACGGTCCAGCGGCGGCATCGCGAAGATGCCGGGCAGGCCGGCCAGGAAGGCGACCAGCGCCGCCATGGCGGGGCCCCGCCAGCCGCGACTCCACCGCGCCAGTTCACCATCGAGCGTCATGCCCATGGTGATAGCACGATCCTTCCCTGCGCCGCCTTTTCCGCTATGGGAAGATGATGGTCCAAGCCCCCGACATCTCCGTGGTCGTTCCCGTGTTCGACGAGGAAGGCGCCGCGCCGGGGCTGGCGCGGGAGATCGCGGCGGCCTTCGCCGGGCGCAATTTCGAGATGATCTTCGTCGACGACGCCAGTCGCGACGGCACCCGTGCGGTGCTGAAGGCGCTGCAGGCCGAGCTGCCGCAGCTGCGGGTGCTGGGCCACCGCAAGAATTCCGGCCAGAGCCGGGCGGTGCGGTCCGGCGTGCTGGCGGCGCGCGGGGCGATCGTGCTGACCCTGGACGGCGACGGTCAGAACGACCCCGCCGACGGGCCGACGCTGGTCGACGTGCTGGCGGCCGGCCCGCCGGAGCTGGCCCTGGTCGGAGGCGAGCGGGTGAAACGCCAGGACAGCCAGGCCAAGAAGATCGCCTCGAAGGTCGGCAACGGCGTGCGCAAGCGGCTGCTCAGGGACACCGCCAACGACACCGGCTGCGGCCTGAAGGCCTTTCGGCGCGAGGCCTTCCTGCGGCTCCCCTATTTCGACCATATCCACCGCTACCTGCCGGCGCTGATGATCCGCGAAGGCTACCTGACCGAGTTCCGGCCGGTGAACCACCGCCACCGCCAGACCGGGGCCTCGAAGTACACCAACCTGGGGCGGCTCTGGGCCTCGCTGTCGGACCTGCTCGGGGTCATGTGGCTGCAGTCGCGGGCGCGCAACCCGCAGGGCGTCGACGAACTCTGAGGTTCAGCCGCCGACGAGGGCGCTGAAGATCAGGGTGACCACAGCCAGGTCGGTGAAGCGCGATACGAGCTGAGTCATGGCGGGGCCCCGGGTCGGTTCAGACCCGCCGAGCCAAGCAAGTTCCGCGCCAGGATCGAGGGTGCGGCGCGCGCCCTCGGGACGGGGCTAGATGTCGGTGCGGGTCAGGCGCCCCTTGCGGGCGCGGCGATCGTGGGATCCGGAATATTCGACCGTGTTGTAGCTGACCCGGGCGGTGTCGATCACCGTGGCGCCGGCCTTGAGCCCACGCTTCTGTCCGTCCTGGCCGAGCAACTGGGCGGCGAAGGTGGCGCCGCCGGGGCCGACCGTCGGGCGGGGCGCCGGCCGGACGACCGGCTCGATCACCACCGGCAGGTTGGCGGACTCGGTCTCGCCGACGTCATCGACCGGCTCCGCCCCATGCTTCTGAGCGCGACGGATGAGGGCGGCGCGGCGGGCGGGATCGATGGGCGAGGTCATGACCGGGCCATCCTTGCGCCGGAGAGTTAAGAAACGCTGGCGCGCCGGTTCAGGGCTTGGCGGCGAGGCGCTCGATCTGCGCCTGCATTTCTTCCATCCGCTTGCGCAGGTCGAGCAGGGCGTCGTCGGCGGGCGGCGCCTGTGGCTCGGCGCGGGGCGCGGTGGGAGCGTCAGGCTCCGGCTTCACATAGGCGAAGGGCGAGAACATCTTCATGGCCCGGTCGAACATCGCCAGGTTCTGGCGCACCTGCTCCTCGTAGCCGGCCATCGGGACGCCGGCGCCGAGGGTCGGGAACTGGTTGCGGAGGCGTTCCTGCTGCTGGGCGAAGGTGGCCAGCGACAGTTCCAGGTAGCTCGGCAGGAAGGCCTGCATCGAATTGCCGTAGAAGCCGATAAGCTGGCGCAGGAACTGGATCGGCAGCAGGCTCTGCCCCTGGCTCTCCTCCTCGAAGATGATCTGGGTCAGCACCGAGCGGGTGATGTCCTCGTTGGTCTTGGCGTCGTAGACCACGAAGTCGACGCCCTTCTTCACCATGTCGGCGAGATGTTCGAGGGTCACGTAGCTCGACGAGCCGGTGTTGTAGAGTCGCCGGTTCGCGTACTTCTTGATGACGATCTTCTCGCCGCCCGAAGCGGCGCCGGCGTCCTGGGTATCGGCCATTCCCAAATCCCCTGCGGCCCCGTCCGGACGGTCGTCGAGGCCATCTTCTGCACCGCAGTATCGCGGATGCGAGCTTAATGGCAAATGCGCAGGCCCGGCCGCAGCTTGCGCTTGCCCTCCGTCGTCGCCCGCCAATAGATGGTGGTCAGTCCGCAGGAGCTGTTGTCCATGAGCGATATCGTCATCGTTTCCGCCGCCCGCACGCCCGTGGGATCGTTCAATGGCGCCCTCTCAAGCCTGCCCGCCCACGACCTCGGCAAGGTCGCCATCCAGGCGGCCGTGGAACGCGCCGGGATCGCCCCCGCGGACGTCGACGAGGTGATCATGGGCCAGGTGCTGCAGGCCGGCGCCGGCCAGGGGCCGGCCCGCCAGGCGGCGGTCAACGCCGGCGTTCCCATCGCGAGCCCGGCGTGGAGCCTGAACCAGCTGTGCGGCTCGGGCCTGCGGGCCGTCGCCCTGGCGGCCCAGCAGATCCAGGACGGCTCGGCGGCCATCGTCGTCGCCGGCGGCCAGGAGAGCATGAGCCAGTCGCCGCACGCGGCGAACCTACGCAATGGTCAGAAAATGGGCGACCTCGGCTTCGTCGACACCATGATCAAGGACGGGCTGTGGGACGCCTTCCACGGCTACCACATGGGTCAGACGGCCGAGAACATCGCCGCCCGCTGGCAGATCACCCGCGAGGACCAGGACGGCTTCGCCGTCGCCTCGCAGAACAAGGCCGAGGCAGCCCAGAAGGCCGGGCGCTTCGCCGACGAGATCGCGCCGGTGACGATCAAGGGCCGCAAGGGCGAGACGGTCGTCGACCAGGACGAATACATCCGCCACGGCGCGACCCTGGAGGGTATCGCCGGCCTGCGCCCCGCCTTCACCAAGGACGGCACGGTCACCGCGGCCAACGCCTCGGGCCTCAACGACGGGGCCGCCGCCCTGGTGCTGATGAGCGCCGAGGAGGCGGCGAAGCGCGGCCTGAAGCCCCTCGCCCGGATCGCCTCCTGGGCCCACGCCGGCGTGGAGCCGGAAATCATGGGAACGGGACCGATCCCGGCCAGCCGCAAGGCCCTCGACAAGGCCGGCTGGAGCGTCGGCGACCTGGACCTGGTGGAATCCAACGAGGCCTTCGCCGCCCAGTCGATCTGCGTGGTGCGCGACCTGGGCCTCGATCCGGCGAAGGTGAACGTCAACGGCGGGGCGATCGCCATCGGTCACCCGATCGGGGCGTCGGGCGCGCGAATCCTGACGACCCTGCTGCACGAGATGAAGCGCTCCGGCGCGTCCAAGGGCCTGGCGACGCTGTGCGTCGGCGGCGGCATGGGCGTGGCCATGTGCGTCGAGAAGGTCTGACGGGAGCCCGGGTCCAGCCGGCGCCGTGATATTTTTTGGGGAGTGAGCGAATGGCCAGGGTAGCGCTGGTCACGGGTGGAACCCGTGGCATCGGTCGGGCGATCGTCGAGCGGCTGAAGGCCGACGGCATGAAGGTGGCGGCAGGCTATTCCGGCAACGACGCCGCCGCCGAGGCCTGCGCCCGCGAACTGGGGGTCATGGTCATCAAGGGCAACGTCGGCGCTTTCGCCGACTGCCAGCGGGCGGTGGCCGCGGTCGAGGCCGAGCTCGGCCCCATCGACGTGCTGGTCAACAACGCCGGCATCACCCGCGACGGGGTGTTCCACCGGATGAGCTCCGAGCAGTGGAGCGAGGTGATCCGGGTCAATATGGACAGTCTGTTCAACATGACCCGTCAGGTGATCGAGGGCATGCGCGAGCGGGAATGGGGCCGCATCGTCAACATCTCCTCGATCAACGGCCAGAAGGGCCAGATCGGCCAGACCACCTATTCGGCCGCCAAGGCGGGGATGATCGGCTTCACCAAGGCCCTGGCCCTGGAGAACGCCCGCAAGGGCGTCACCGTGAACTGCATCGCGCCCGGCTACATCGACACCGAGATGGTGCAGGCCGTGCCCGAGAAGGTGCTGGAATCGATCATCGGCCAGATCCCGGTCGGCCGCCTGGGCCGCGGCGAGGAGATCGCCGACATGGTGGCCTTCCTGACCGGCGAGCACGCCGGCTATGTGACCGGGGCGACACTGTCGCTGAACGGCGGTCAGTATATGTCCTGAGCGTCGCGTACCTGTCGAAAAAGCGCCTCAGTCCAACGGCATGCCATTGAGGGTGATGACGGCCCAGCCTTCGGCGTATTCCAGGATTCCAGCCGCGGTGGTTCTCGCCGCGGCGGTGGGATTCGGGGGACAGGCCGCGGCGCAGCCGGGGAGCCTGCGCGAGGGCCTGTTCGGCCGGCCGCCGGCCGACGGGCGGGCGATGGCTCCGCCGCCGGTGGCCCGCTACGTCTCCGAGACCGGCGACGTCTTCATCCTCGACCGCTCGCAGCCGAAACCGCTGCTGAAGTTCGAACACAGCCCGGAGGTCTGGGTGCTGCTGCCGCAGCCGGGCCCTCGCGGTGATGTGATCTACAAGAACGACCTGGGCGAGCCCGTGCTGCGCGCCACGCGCCTGGGCGGGGTGACCGTATTCACGGACGCGCGGCCGTCGGGCGCGGCGGCGGCCCTGGCCGGCGGCGGCAGTCCCCTTAAGCTCGCGCCCCTGGGACCCCAGGCTCTGCTCGAGCGACTGGCTCAGGCCAGCGCCCGGGCGAGCCGCGCGGCCCGGCGGCTGATTCCCTTCGACGCCGACGCCACCCCGGCCTCCTCGGCCCTGATCGCCGACGCCGCCATCGTCGCCAGCGAGGCGGTGGTGCGGCTCACCCGCACGTCCGACGGCCGCCTGGTGCTGGCGCAGCTGCGGCAGGTGCAGTTGATCGAAGGGCGCAAGTCGTCGGCCGAGCTGTCGCGGGGCACGCTGAAGATCACCGTCGCCCCGGCCCAGGGGGTTTCCGGCCGCCC
>JAEYTM010000104.1 GCA_023434015.1 Pseudomonadota bacterium
GGCTTCAGACGGCCTGCCGGCCCAGCCAGCGGGCGAGGTTCTCGAAATAGCGGGTCGTCTCCCGCAGCGCCGCGGGGTCGCGGAGAAATCCGTCCCCGGGCGCCTCGCTGACGAAGCTCGGCGCGCCGAGGCCGGGGTCGAGGTTGTAGTCGGCGAAGTGGTGGAAGGTGCTCTGGGCGATGGCCGGACCGCCGCCCGGACCGGGTTCGAAGGCCACGGCGATATTGAACCGTTTGCCGGTCGCCTTGCTGAGGCCGGTGGCGATGACCCTCGCGCTGGGTTCGTCGGCCGGCGCGCCGACCGCACCTTCATGCGGATGGGCGGGCAATCGCCGGATCAGGCCGCCGTCCATGCGGAACAGCGGGTGCGGCTCCCCTTCCAGGGCGATCTCCTGAAAGTCGCCATTGGCGCCGGAGTGGTAGTTCGGCCAGGAAATGTCGGTGGTGAAGGGATCGTCGATGCAGCGCCGGCTCTCGTCGGGCTCGGGCTGCGTCGAATGGAAGTAGTGCGCCGCGCCGACCCCACCCAGCGTGCACACCGAGCATCCCAGGTCCTGATGGTCGCGGGTCACCAGTAGCCCGCGTCCCTGTTTCCTGAACCGGCTGATCGCCGCGCACTCCTCGCGGTTCAGCCCGTCGCCGACATCCACCGCGAACAGCCAGAGCTGGTCGAAATCGGACCGGTCCAGCTCGCCCAGCAGGGGGTCGGTCTCGCCGGGCGCGGCCGCCCGGTCGCGGGCCACGACTTCGACCCCGTCGAGGGCGGCCAGATGGCCGCGCAGGCGGGAGAAGCGGCCGATGTGCCAGTGTCCTCCACCGACGGGATGGTGGTCTGCAGGAGGATGCGGGTCGCGGCCATCGAGATGTCCCCATCGGCATCCCGGACGTTGGCGCCGCGACCGGCGTTCGACAAGCCTGGCCGCGATCAGAGCGGCGGGCCGGGCGGCATCGGGAAGCGCGACCGCGGGCCCTTGCCCCAGGTGGCGGAGGCGGACTTCGGCGCATGGGCCGGCGGATCCTCCAGGTAGCGCTCGATGTCGCGCGCCGTCTGCCGGTGGAAGGCCGCCGTCAGCGGATCGGCGTCCCTGCGGTTCTTGAGGTCCCCGGCGAGTTGGGCAAGCTGATCCAGCACATAGGCCCTGGCTTCAGGCGAGCCGTCGGCGGCGGCGCCCAGGATCATCATCGAATCCAGCGCGACCTCCTGGCTCACACGGCGAAGGGCGCGCGTGGGCGCAGCGCCGTCGGCCGGCGCATTCCAGGTGTGGGCCATCACCGCATCGACCAGCTGGGGAAAGGTCAGCGCGTCTGGCTGGCGGGTGGCGAGCGCCACCATGCGGGCGGCCCGGTCCTTGTCGAACAGCGGTTCCAGCACCAGGGCGGACAGGATACGGGCGGCGCGTAGCTGATCGAAAGCCGCGTCGTTCGACAGGTCCTCCAGCGTGCCGCCGGGGTCGGGGGTGAGCTGGACGAGCAGCGACTCCGGGATGGCGAGGTTGGCAGGCTCGATGGACTCCATCAGCAGGCCGAGCACGTCGCGCTGCAGCGCGGCGGGGATGAACTCTGTGGGCGGGAGCGTCTCGCCCTTCACGACGATGTTCGAGTAGAGGCCGCCCACATATTTCTGGGCGGCTTCCAGCGCCCAACGGTGGTGGAGGTAGGCCATCCACAGACGCATGTCGCGCAGCGACCCGACCGCCTCGCCCGGCTTCAGCATGCCCTGGCCGAAGTTGGCCAGCATGATGCGCCGGGCCGCCAGGGTCTCGCTCAGATATTCGGTCGGCGTGGCCCGGTCGTCGTACCAGGTCCAGCGCGGGTCGGTGGAAGGCACGTAGAACAGGCCCTGAGCGCGCATGTCGCGGATCACGCCCTCCAGTCCTGCCTGCTCCTGGGCCGCGGGGAAGGGGGTGTAGGCGTAGCGAACCATCGAGGTGTCATAGGCCCCGATGGAGGTCATGAAGGATTCGCTCAGATCGAGCCTGTCCCCGACCACCTTCACCCGCGGCGTCGGATATTCCATCACCGACGCCCGGTCGCTGAGGCTGGAGGCGAAGTTGTGCCCGAACCCCAGCGAGTGCCCCAGTTCGTGGGCGCTCAACACCGCCTGCCTAAGCAGCACCATGTCGCGCTGAGCCGGGGGCATGCCGTCGAGGCCGCCGGGGGTGACGAGATTCGCCGCCGCCACCGTGGCGCCGCTGCCGTCCTTCGGCAGGCCGCCGGAGTAGGCGTCGTAATAGTTGGCGATGGTTCGGATGCGGTGGCTGTCCATCCGCACTTTCGCGCCCAGGATTTCGCCGGTGCGCGGGTCGCGATAGGTTCCGCCGCTGGAGAAGCCGCGCTCGTCACGCTCGATCCAAAGGACGTAGCCGTAGCGGATGTCCATCGGATCCATGTCGGCCGGGGCGTCCAGGGCCTGGATGGCGTTGCTGAAGCCGGCGGCCTCGAACGACCTGTTCCACCACAGGAGGCCCTCCTTCATCGCCGTGCGCAGCGGCGTGGGCATGGCCGGATCGAAATAGAAGACGATCGGCGCCTTCGGATCGCTGACGGTGGCCGAAGGGTCCTTCTTCTCGAGCCGCCAGCGGGTGATCCATTCCTCCTTCGCGGTGTCGCTGATCGGTTTCGAGAAGTCCTGGAAGCGGATTGCGCTGACCCCGATCCGGGGATCGGCGGCGCGCGGGGTGTAGCCGCTCGGCGCCTTCAGGAAGGAGTGGTGGATCCGCAGGCTAATGGCCCGAGGGTCCGGCGTGACGTTGCGCACCAGGGCGCCGGGATTGTCGGCGACAAAGGTGGAGATCGTCTCGATCTCAGTGTTCCCGGGGAAGGCCTTGGAGCGCGGCAGGTGGAAGGTGCTGCGGGCCGCATCGAAGCGGAAACCGCCCTGATTGCCGCGGCGCAGCTCGCCCTCGATCCCGGCCGCGTCGCGCATGAACAGGGCGGTGGCGTCAACGACGACCTTGCCGCCGGCCTCGGATTCGATGGGCAGGGCGGCCAGGGTCGAGCTTGGGAACGAGGCCTCGACGTTGGCCTTGCGCGCGGCGTCGCCCGACGCGCGGTAGGTGAGGTTCTGTTCGTTCACCAGCACCTTCGGCCCGACGCGCTGGAAGCGAATGACCGCAGTGTCGAGAATGCCGCGGTCGAGGTTCAGCTCCACCGAGCCGCCGCCGCTGGCCGCCGACACATAGTAGAGAACGTCGGTGTCGAACTCGGAGATCTCCAGCAGCACGCGGCCGCGCGCGGCGTCCCAGGAGAACGGGAGGTAGCCGTCGAATCGCTGGAGCGCCGCCGCGGCGCGGCCCGCGGGCTGCGCCAGGGTCGGGCCGGCGGGCATGGTCGCAGCCACGGATAGGACGGATACCGAGACAAGGCAGAAAGAACGAAATCCAGCACGACCAAGGCGCATCAAAATCCCCCATCGATCGACAGCCGCGCGCGGGATGGCGCGTCAGGCGACCACAGCAGGGGTTTCAGGCCCGCAGCGGATCAATAACCCGCGCGCTTTATGGCGCGGATGTGGGGAAGTCTGCGCCTTGCTAGCTCAGCGTGATGAATTTCATCGCACTCCGTCGCCGCCTTGAGGGCAAAGCTGCGTGACGTGGCGTCGAAAATGGGCGCTGCGCAACCCGCCGTGGGCGCGGTTCACGAACTTTCGGGGGGAAGGGCTACTCGACGATGGCTCCCCGGGCAGGACTCGAACCTGCGACAAGTCGGTTAACAGCCGACTGCTCTACCAACTGAGCTACCGGGGATCATTCCGTCGAGGGCCGGGCCTATACGCTGGCCCGCGCGGCCATGCAAGCGGCTCTCGCCCGTATCTGCATCTTCCTGAAAAAAGAGCCCGGCGCGGACGCCGGGCTGAAAGAAAGTCAGTGATGGTGGGGTGTCTTCAAGGAAGACAGCCGGGAGGTTCGGCTGCGTTGGTAAAAGGCCGGTTAACGTTGTTTTTCGAACGGCGCTGCCTCTGCCGGCGCGGGCGACGCCTTGTCGCGGTGTACTGGACGCGCCTGTTCGATCCGCTACTCAGGGCAGACCCAGATCAGGGAGGGGCCATGCGCATCCATTTCACCGGTGTGGCCGGCGCAGGCATGAGCGCCGCAGCCCTGATGATGCGCGACGCGGGTCACGAGGTCTCCGGATCGGATCAGGACGTGTTCCCGCCGATGTCGACCTATGTCGAAGGCCTGGGCTTTCCGTTCCACCGAACCTTCGACGCCGCCAACCTGCCGGCCGACCTGGATCTGCTGGTCCTCGGGGCCAGCGCCAAGCTGGGCGGCGAATCGAACCCCGAGGTCGCCCAGGCACGCCGCCTGGGCGTGCCGATCACCACCTTCCCCGAACTGGTCGGCGAGGCGACCCAGGGACGGCGCAACACCGTGGTCGCGGGGTCGTTCGGCAAGTCCACCTGCACGGCGCTTATGGCCCATGTGCTGCGCGAGGCGGGGCGCGACGCGGGCTGGATGATCGGGGCCATCTCGCCATCGCTGCCGGCGACGGGTCGCTGGGGTGGCGCGCCCGAAATGGTGCTGGAGGGTGACGAGTACATCGTCGGGCCCGAGGATCACCGTTCGAAATTCGTGCTCTACCATCCGCGCGACGTGCTGCTGACCTCGCTGGTCCACGACCACGTGAACGTCTTCCCGACCTTCGCGGACTACGAGGCTCCGTTCCGCGAGCTGCTGCGGCTGCTGCCGGGAGACGGACTGCTGATGGCGCGCGAGCACCCCGCGGTTCGGGCGGTGGCCGGCCAAGCGGCATGCCGGATCGTCTGGTACGACACCTCGCCCTGCGACGGCTGGTATCCGGAGGCCCTGGCGTTCGGGGAGACCACCCGCTTCACCCTGGTCGGACCGGGCGGCCGGCGTCTGGCGCTCTCCACCAGCCTGCTCGGCGCGCACAACATCGAGAATATCGTCGGGGTGGCGGCCTATCTGCTCGAGCGCGACCTCGTGTCGGAGGCGGCGCTGGCGCGCGCGGTCGCCGGTTTCGCGGGTATTCGCCGGCGGCTGGACCGGCTGACCGTCAACTCGCGCATCCCGCTGATCGAGGGGTTCGGGTCGTCCTACGAGAAGGCCCGCTCGGCGATCGAGGCGATGCTGCTGCACTATCCCGACCGGCCGCTGACGTTGGTCTTCGAGCCGCACACCTTCTCCTGGCGCAGCCGCAATGCCCTTGCCTGGTACGACACGGTGTTCGCCGGCGCGGCGCGGGTCATCCTACTGCCGCCGCCGGTCCATGGCGCGCAGACGCACCACCAGTCAACCTTCGAAGATATCCTGGAGCGGGTGGCGGCGGCCGGCATTCCGGTGGAGGGGGTCCGCACGGCGGAAGCCGCCACCGAGGCGCTGCGCGGCCTGACGGGCGTGGAGGCCGTGCTCCTGCTGTCGTCCGGGCCGTTGCTCGGCCTTCCCGCCAGCCTGCCGGCGGTGTTCGACGAACTCTATGCCGAACCGGTCGCGGCCTAAGCGGCCATCTCCAGCACGCGGATGATCTCGCTCTCGCGCTCGTTCCACAGGATCGAAACCCGGGCGGCGCGAGGCGCGAGGTCGCCGAGCGCGGCCTCGACCTCGGCGTCGTGCAGCCGTTTGTCGCTGAGGCGCAGCAGGGTACGGCCGGCGCCCTGGTCCTGGGCCTCGTCGTGGAAGCGCAGCACGGCGTCGACCACGGCGCCGGGCAGGGGGACGTTCAGCGGGCGGACCGGGCGCTTGGCGACCTTCGGTGCGTTCTTGGCGGCGTGGGCGCGGCGGCGGAACTGGGTGGCCATCGGGAAACTCCGTTGCAGGTCTTGGCTGCTTCGGTTCTGATCTCCCGGTGCGACAGAATCGGACGTAGTCTATGCGACACGAGAAGGCCGGCCGTCTGCTGGAGCTGGCTCGCCTGCTGGCGGCGACCGCCGAGGGACTGACCCTCGACGAGATGGCCGAGCGGCTGGGCGTGGGGCGCCGGACCGCCGAGCGGATGCGCGATGCGGTGCGCGACGTCTTCCCGCAGCTGGAGGAGGTGGACGACCCGCCGACCCGGCGCTTCCGCATCCCGGCCGGCCTCGACGGCCTGTTCCAGGCGCCGACGGCGGAGGAACTGGCGGCGCTGAAGGCGGCGGGAGAGATGTTCTCCCAGCAAGGCGCCCAGGGGCGGGCAGGGGCGCTACACTCCCTCGAACAGAAGGTGCTCTCGGCGACCCGGGCGGCCGCGCGGCGCAGGCTGGCGCCGGACCTGGAGGCGCTGCTCCAGGCCGAGACCATCGCCGTGCAGGCTGGCCCACGGCCGTTCGAGGACGAGGCGGTGCTGTCGGGCGTGCGCGAGGCGCTGAAGTCGATGAGCGCCCTTCGCTTCCGCTACGAAGGCGGCAAGACGCCCGGACGGGTGCGGGAGGTGACGCCTTTCGGCCTGCTGTTCGGCCGTTCGAACTATCTGGTGGCTGCGGAGGACGAGGCGACCGGTCCGCGCAACTGGCGGCTGGACCGCATCCATGACGTCGAGGTGCTGGATCGCCCAGCCGCCCGGCCGGATGACTTTTCCCTGCAGGACTTTGCCGACGAGAGCTTCGGCATCTATCACGACGATGTGCAGGACGTGGTGCTGCGGGTGGCCCCGGCCGGGGCGGAGGACGCGCTGCGCTGGCGATTCCACGCCAACCAGCAGGTCGAACCGCAGGCCGATGGCGGGGCGGTGGTGCGGTTCCGCGCCAGTGGGATGCTGGAGCTGGCCTGGCACCTGTTCACCTGGGGCGACAAGGTGCAGGTGCTGGCGCCGACCATCCTTCGCCAGACGCTGATCGAGCAGATCGATCTCGCCCGACGTACCCATGCGACCGATCCTGACGCAGGGGCTGCCTAAGGCTTCTCTCATCGACCAGAGAGGAGCCGTCATGACCCTGGCTATCGACTACGCCAACGCCTTCGAACAGACCCGCCCGGCCCGCCGCCTGAAGGGGGCCGTCCGCTACGTCGCCGTGCTCGGGGTGTGGACCGGCCTGCTGCTGATCCGGCCCGCGCTTGCGCTGCGGATTTTCCGCGAGCGTCGCGACGACTCGCCCATTCCGCGCCTGCGCCGCTGAAAGCCCTTGAGCTTGGGCGCAGCTTCTCGTCTATCGGGGCCGGATCGATGGGCGGGGCGCCCAGGCAAGGCCTTCAGCGATGATCGCACGCACAGTCGCGACCCTTTTGGCGGGAGTTTCCCTCATGGCGGCGGCCCCAGCGCCCGGCGACGATCCCTTCGCCTACATGGAGGAGATCGAGGGGGAGCGGGCGATGGCCTTCGCGCGGGCGGAGAACGCCGCCTCCCTGCCGCGGCTGCAGAACGACCCCCGCTACCCGGGTCTTTATGCCGAGGCCCTGAAGATCGCCACGGCCGCCGACCGCATCCCTGCCATCGGCTTCGCCGGCGACGGGCTGCGCGACTTCTGGCAGGACGCGACCCACGTCCGCGGGCTCTGGCGCGCGACGGACCTCGCCAGCTATCGCGACGGCGCGTCGGCATGGCGCACCCTGCTCGACCTCGACGAGCTGGCCAGGACGGAGGGGGCCAACTGGGTCTGGCACGGTGCGACCTGCCTTTCGCCCGAAGACCGGCTGTGCCTGATCGAGCTGTCCGATGGCGGCAAGGACGCCGCGACGGTCCGCGAGTTCGACGTCGCCGCTGGGCGGTTCGTCGAGGGCGGCTTCCACCTGCCGGAAAGCAAGAGCAACTACGCCTGGATCGACGCGGACACCCTGATCGTGGCGACCGAATGGACGCCGGGGGAACTGACCGAGTCCGGCTATCCCTATGTCGTCAGGCTGGTGCAGCGCGGCGAGCCCTTGTCCGCGGCGCGTGAGGTTTTCCGCGGGCAGGCGAAGGACGTCTCGGTCGCGCCCGTGGTGCTGCGCGAGCACGACGGACGGGTGGCGGCCGTGCTGCTGACCCGGGCCCTCGACTTCTTCAACAGCGAACACCACCTGCTCACCGACCGCGGTGCGGTGAAGCTCGACCTGCCGACCCGCTCGACCGTTCAGGGCTATGTGGATGGGCGGCTGCTGGTGTCGCTGGAAGACGACTGGGCGGGCCGGGGGTTCAAACAGGGAGACCTGGTCGACTTCGATCTCGCGGCGGTGAAGGTCGATCCGGCGGCCATGACCGCAAACCTCGTGCTTCGGCCGACCGAAAGTCAGTCGGTGGAGCAGGTGGCGACCACGCGCGGGCGGCTGGTCGTGGCGCTCTACGACAACGTCAAGGGACAGGTGCTGAGTTACCGGCGCGGTCCGGGCGGCTGGACCTCGACGCAACTGGACCTGCCGAAGGATTCCTCGGTGTCGATCGGTTCAGTTTCCGACCGTGACGACCGGGCGATCATCAACGTCACCAGCTACCTCACGCCGTCCAGCCAGTGGCTGGTGGACGCCGCGGCCGGCGCGACTCAGGTGCTGCGGACCTCTCCGGCGCGCTTCGACGCCTCCCGCCATGTGGTCGAGCAGCATTGGGCGACCTCCAAGGACGGAACGAAGGTTCCCTATTTCGTGGTCAGGCCGAAGGACCTGAAATTCGACGGCCAGGCCCCGACGCTGCTCTACGCCTATGGCGGCTTCCTGGTCAGCCAGACGCCGGCCTATGCCGCCACGGTCGGCAAGCTCTGGCTGGAGCGGGGCGGCGTCTATGTGGTCGCCAACATCCGCGGCGGCGGGGAGTTCGGCCCGCGTTGGCACAACGCCGGCCTCAAGCTCAACCGCATGCGGGTCTACGAGGACTTCTTCGCGGTCTCCGAGGACCTGATCGCGCGCGGGATCACCACTCCACGGCGGCTGGGGATCATGGGCGGCTCGAATGGCGGCCTGCTGATGGGCGTCGCCCTGACGAGGCGGCCGGAGCTCTACAACGCCATCGTCATCCAGGTGCCGCTGTTCGACATGATCGGCTACACCGGGATCGGCGCGGGCGCCTCCTGGGTCGGCGAATACGGCGATCCCGCGATCCCCGCCGAGCGGGCGATGCTGGAGAGCTATTCGCCCTATCAGAACCTCAAGGCGGGACAGCCCTATCCGCAGGTCTTCCTCGAGACATCGACGAAGGATGATCGGGTTCACCCTGCCCACGCGCGCAAGGCGGCGGCGCGGCTGAAGGCGCTCGGCTACGACTACATCTATTATGAGAACATCGACGGCGGTCACGCCGCGGCCGCCAACCTTAACGAACGGGCGCTGCGCCAGGCGCTCGAGTACACCTACCTTACCCAACGCCTGATGGACTGAGATGATCCTGACCCTTTCCTGCCCGGACCGCACGGGCATCGTCGCGCGTGTCTCCACTTTCCTGTTCGAGCGCGGCGCCAACATCCTCGACGCCCAGCAGTACGACGACGGCGAGACCGGCCGATTCTTCATGCGGGTGGTCTTCGATCCCTCGGACCGGAGCGTGGAATCTCTGCGGAATGAGTTCCAGACCGTGGCCGAAGCGCTGGCCATGGACTGGAGCCTGCGGGCGGCCAACGAACGCCGGCGGGTGATGATCCTGGCCTCCCAGACCGATCACTGCCTCGCCGACCTGATCTGGCGCTGGCGTCAGGGGGAGATGCCGATGGACGTCTCGGCGGTGGTGTCGAACCATCCAGCCGACACCTTCCCGCATACCGATCTCAAGGGCATCGCCTTCCATCACCTGCCGGTGAACGCGGCGTCCAAGCCGCAGCAGGAAGCGGCGCTCTGGAAGCTGATCCAGGACACCCGCACCGACCTGGTGGTGCTCGCACGCTACATGCAGGTGCTGTCGGACGAGCTGTCGGCGAAGCTGGAGGGGCGCTGCATCAACATCCACCACTCCTTCCTGCCGGGCTTCAAGGGGGCCAAGCCCTATCACCAGGCGCACGCGCGCGGCGTGAAGGTGATCGGGGCCACCGCCCACTATGTCACCGCCGACCTCGACGAGGGACCGATCATCGAACAGGACGTCGAGCGGATCAGCCACCGCGACGCGCCGCGCGATCTGATCCGCAAGGGGCGGGACATCGAGCGCCGGGTGCTGGCCCGGGCGGTCCGCTGGCATCTGGAGGACCGCGTGCTGCTGAACGGCCGCAAGACGGTGGTGTTCACCGACTGAGGAGGCGCGCCGCAGCGGGCGAGGGGATCGTCCATCCAGCGCTCGTCGCAACCGCCACGGCGGGGGGACAACACCAGTTCGTTGATTCCGCCGACCCGCCGTTCGGCCGCGCCGCGCCCGCAGCCGGCGGCGAAGTCGCGCCCGCCGGGACGAGGCGAGGCCGCGGCGCCGGGAAGGCTCAGGCCGATGCCCACCGAGCGGCTGTCGCCGTAGGGGCCGTAGCCGTAGCCGGGGCCATAGCCGAAGCCGTCATAGGCCCCGTAGCCGCCGTAGCCGTAACCGTAACCGTGATATCCGCGGCCCCTGGTCTCGCTCAGTGCGATGCTGACCGTGCCCGTCTTGCCGACGGGAATGTCGCTGCGCACGTAGGCGCTGCGATAGCCGCCGGTGCCGATCGCCACGCTGACTTCGCCGTGAATCTGCCGCTCGTATTCCTCCTGGCTCGGAATCACGCCCGGCGTCGGGTCGCGGGGCAGGGCGATCGCCGGCGAGCTGGCGAGATATTCGTCGATCTGCTCGGCCACGCTGCGGGCGGGACCCTGCGCCGTCGCCACCGGGGCGTCCGCGGGAACGGTGTCCGCGGCGTCCGCGGCGCCCGCCGTCATCAGCAGGGTCGCGCCGGCGGCCGACGCGAGCAGGGCCGAGAGATTCGTCATGCAGCAGTCTCCTCGTCCCGATCTGACCCGCACATTAAGGCGACAAAATCGCCGTGTCGCGATTTCGCTGCAGATGGCGTGGTTCGGGGAATTTGGAGGCCTGACCGGGAATCGAACCCGGGTGCACGGATTTGCAGTCCGGTGCGTAACCACTCCGCCATCAGGCCGCCGGAGGGCCGGATGGCTAACAGAAGGTCCGCCTCCCGGCAATCTCTCTCCGCACGGTCGATTGCCTAAGACCGCGACGCGGACCTATAAGCCCCCCGTCTCAACCCCTTGCTTCCGAGGACCCATGGCCGACCTCGCCGCCGCCCGCCTGAACATGGTGGAAAGCCAGGTGCGCACCGCCGACGTCACCGACGTGCGCATCCACGACGCCATGCGGACGATTCCGCGCGAACAGTTCATGCCGCAGGAGCGCGCCTATCTGGCCTATGCGGACATGGAGGTCGAATACGCCCCCGGACGCTGGCTGCTGAAGCCGCGCGACATCGGCAAGCTGCTGCAGGCCGTCAAGGCCATGCCCGGCGAGCGCGCCCTGGCCATCGCCGCGCCCTACGCCGCCGCCGTGCTGAAGACGATCGACGTGGCGGTGACGTCGGCGGACGGCGAGGATCTGACCGCCACCGGCGGCGGGACCTACGACATCGTCGTCTGCGAAGGCGCCGTCGACCGCGCGCCGCGGGCCTGGCTCGACGCCCTGGAAGTCGGGGGCCGCCTGGCGGTGGTCGAGCGGGACGGCCCGGTCGGCAAGGCCTGCCTCTATGTCAGGACGGAAGAGGGCGTCGGCCGGCGGGAGCTTTTCGACGCTACGCCGCCATTGCTGGCCGGTTTCGAGGCAGAGCGGGGTTTTGCCTTCTAGAGGTGTTCTGAAACACCCCCGAAACCTGCACGTGAAAAAAGCTTAAGGTGAAGCCCACTTGGTCCGGCCTGCGCGTCGGCATATAGGGCCAGCATCTCTCTCGTCTAATCGGGGATAAGGTATGTCGAAGAGCTTTCGCGGCCGTTTGCTCGCCGCGATCTTCACAGCGGGAGTCGGCAGCGCGCTGGTCAGCGCGCAGGCTTCCGCGGAAACCTTGGCCGACGCCATCGCCATGGCCTACGAGTCGAATCCCAACCTGCAAGCCCAGCGGGCCAACCAGCGGGCCCTGGACGAGAGCTATGTGCAGGCCCGCAGCGGCTGGCGTCCGAGCCTGAGCGCCACCGCCGGCGCGACCTATGTCGAGAACCGCCGCACCCGCGAATCGCGAGTCATCGCCAACAGGAGCTTGGTCGGCGACGGCGTTAGCTATGGAAATTCCGGCCGGGCGTCGCTCAGCTTCTCTCAGCCTCTGTGGACCGGCGGCCGCACCGCCGCAGCCGTCTCCGCGGCTGAGGCCGAAGTCCTCGCCGGGCGCGAGGCTCTGCGCCGCACCGAGGCGCAGATCCTGCTGAACGTGATCCAGGCTTACGCCGACGTCCGTCGGGACATGGAAGCGCTGCGCATCCGCCAGGAGAACGTCACCGTCCTGCAGCGCCAGCTCGAGGAATCCCAGGCCCGCTTCGACGTGGGCGAAATCACCCGCACCGACGTCGCCCAGTCGCAGGCCCGTCTGGCCGCCGCCCAGGCGCTGCTGCAGAACGCCGAGGCCCAGCTGGGCATCAGCCGCGCCACCTACGCCACCTTCGTCGGCCAGAATCCTGGCGAGCTCGCGCCGGAGCCCTCGCTGGCCTATCTGCTCCCCGGCAATGTCGAAGACGCCTTCGCCGTCGCCGAACAAAACAGCCCGATCCTGCGGGGCCAGCAGTTCACCGAGCAGGCGAGCCGCGCGCGTGTCGCCGGCGCCCGCGCCGAACGCATGCCGAACATTTCGCTCAGCGCCAGCAGCACTTTCGGTCCGGCGGAGGTCGATCCTTACCGGCGCGAGCTGTTCGACCGTGAATCCCAGGTCGGTGTGAACGTCACCATGCCGCTGTTCAACGGCGGCCTGACCAGTTCGCGGGTCCGCCAGTCGGTGGAGCGCAACAACGTCGACCGGATCAATATCGAGACCCAACGCCGGTCGGTCCTGCAGACCATCGCCCAGTCCTGGAACCAACTGGTCGCCTCGCGGACCAACATCTCCTCGACGGCAGAACAGGTGGCCGCCGCGCGCATCGCCGCCGAGGGCACCCGGCAGGAGCAGCAGGTCGGCCTGCGCACCACCCTGGACGTCCTGAACGCCGAACAGGAACTGCGCAGCGCCGAGCTGAACCAGGTCAGCGCCCGCCGCGACGAGTATGTCGCCGCCGCCAATGTCATCGCCTCCATGGGGCGGCTGGAAGCCCGCAACCTGACGCCCGAGGTGGCGCAGTACGATTCCAAGGCCAATTTCCGTAAGCTCCGGATCACCTGGGGTTGGGTGCCGTGGGAGGAGCCGATCTCCATCGTCGACCGGGTGCTGACGATCGCGCCAGCGCCGAACCCGGCTGAAAAGCCGGTCGAGGCGACGATCCCGCCGGGACTCCAGCCGGGTCCGGCGTCCGCCGCCACAGCGCCGCAGAACTGAAGCCCGCCCGGCTCGCGTCCCGCGCGAATTGCCGCCTTGTAAAGCCGGGCGGAAATTGCAGGATCGTCGGTGCGCGCCTAGGTTAGGCGTCAACGGATTCTCATCTTCGCTCGGCGGCAGGCCCATGTCCGAACAGACCTCGCAAGAACCGACGATGGAGGAGATCCTCGCCTCCATCCGGCGGATCATCTCCGAAGACGACGCTGCGCCAGCCGATGCGGCCGACACGCCGCCGGCCCCGACCGCATTGCCGGAAGCGCTGGAAGTCGCCGCGGCGGCCCCCGAGGTCGAGGCGCCGGCCGCGGACGAGCCCGAGCCGGTCACCGAAATCGACGAGGACGACGACGCGCTCGAACTCACCGACAAGGTGGAGACCGTCGGCGACCTCGACGTCTACACGCCGGGCCCCGCCGCCGAAGAGCCGGCGCCCGCGCCGGTTGCCGCGCCTGCGGCGACTCAGGTCGCCATCGAGACCCTGGTCAGCGAGCGGGCCGCGAGCGCCGCCGCCTCGGCCTTCGGGCCCCGTTGCGCCCCGATAGCCCGG
>JAEYTM010000132.1 GCA_023434015.1 Pseudomonadota bacterium
GCGCGACACCGCGTGGCGCCAGCCGAGGTCCGCCGTCTCGGCGACGTAGAGGACGAAATCATGAGCCCGCTCTACGTTGGAGAACCATTCGGTCGGGGCGCTCGCCGCCTCGATACCGACCGTGGTGACGCTGTAGCCCAGCCGGGCGATCTCGGCGGCGATGCGCTCGACCTGCGGCCGCAGCGGCCCGGGCTGACCCAGAGGCGTGAAGCCGAACACCGAGGGCTCGCCCATCGACCCGCGACGGGCCGCCTGGCGGGTGCGCAGGATCATCAGCCGGGCCAGCTCGGTCATCACCGAGGCGTCGGCCTCGCAGGCCTCGAAGAACACCTCGCGCGGCAGGGAGAAGATTTCGGAGTCCCGCAGCGCCACCACGTCGGCGGAGTGCGGCGCCTCGGCGATCAGCGCCATCTCGCCGGCCGGCTCCCCAGGCCGGATCACACCCAGGAACTGCGGCTCGTGCCCGTCCTCGCGGCGGAAGGCGCCGAGACGGCCCGCGTGCACGAAATACAGCTGATCGGCGGGCTCCCCGGCGGCGTACAGCGTCTGGCCGCCGGGCAGGGAGAACCATGTGGCCTCGCCCTGGGCGCGCTCCTGGCCGAACAGCCGCGCCAGGGCCGAATCGTCGGGAATTTCGGGAAACCTCGCCACGGCGGGGGAGCCTAGCGCCAGTCCCGCGCCGCGGCTATGCCTTGACCATATGCGGCTTTCGCCGGTGATCTGCGTTTCCCTCCGACGCGTGTGAAGGAGCGTTCCCATGTCCAACCCGATCTCCGATCCCCTGGTCGAAGCCGTCGACACCAGCGCCACGTCCGAACTGGTCCGCATCGAGGCGACCCTCGAGGGCGCCGCCACCGTGGTGCTCAACCGCCCGGCCCGGAGGAACGCCTTCGACGCCGACCTCATCTCGGCCATGGAGGAGGCGTTCCGCACCCTGCAGGGCGCCGAGGGCGTGCGGGTGGTGTTCGTGCGCGGGGCGGGCGGCATGTTCAGCGCGGGCGCCGACCTGGAATGGATGCGGGCCGCCGCCGACCGCAGCGAGGGCGACAACCGCGAAGACGCCCTGGCCATGGCGGTGATGCTCAAGCAGCTCTGGGACATGCCCGCCCTGACCGTCGCCCTGATCGAGGGCGGGGCCTTCGGCGGCGGGGCCGGCGTGGCGGCCGCCTGCGACCTGGCGATCGCCACCGCGGACGCGAGCTTCAGTTTCTCCGAGGTTCGCCTGGGCCTGATCCCGGCGACCATCAGCCCTTATGTCGTCCAGGCCATCGGGCCGCGGGCGGCGCGGGGCCTGTTCGCGACCGGCCGGGTGTTCGACGCGGCCTATGCCGAGAAGATCGGCCTGCTCACCGAGGTCGTCGCCGATGCGGCGGCGCTCGACGCGGCCCATGACCGGATCTCGACCGAAATTCTCGCCTGCGCCCCGGAGGCGGTCGCCGAGGCCAAGCGCCTGGTCGCCGACATTCATGGCCGCGAGATCGATCATGGGCTGATGGAGGAGACCGCGCGGCGCATCGCCAGCATCCGGGTCGGCGACGAAGGGCAGGAGGGCGTCCGCGCCTTCCTGGAGCGCCGCCGGCCGCGCTGGGCCACCGGCGACTGAGACCGCCCGCCGCACTGGCCAGACTCGGGGCCGCGGCCTAAATCCGCGTCATGGCCCTGCACATGATCAAGCTCTGCGTCGGCTGCGACACCGTCGAGGAACTGCTCGACTGGCATGCGACCGCCGTGGGCGCCGGTCAGCCCTGGGTCATGCACACCCGGCAGACGCCGAAGCGGGCGGCCGAGATGATCGACGGGGGCTCGCTCTACCGGGTGTTCAAGGGCGTCATCCTCTGCCGCCAGCGCATCCTGCACATCGAGACGGTGGGCGAGGGGCCGAACGCGCGCTGCGAGGCGACGCTCGATGCCGAGGTGGTGCGGGTCGTGCCGGCCCCGCGGCGCGCCTTCCAGGGCTGGCGCTATCTGGAGGCCGCGGACGCGCCTCAGGACCTGGCGCAGGATGTGTTCGGCGAGGCGCCCCCCGAACTTGCCCGCCAGCTCCGCGAACTCGGCG
Organism: Pseudomonadota bacterium; assembly: GCA_023434015.1. Lineage (GTDB taxonomy): Bacteria > Pseudomonadota > Alphaproteobacteria > Caulobacterales > Caulobacteraceae > Phenylobacterium. Next base: position 2,057 of record JAEYTM010000132.1, read on the forward strand.
CCTGGTAGGGCCGCCTCAGACGGCCATGTTGTCGATCAGCCGGGTGCGGCCGAGCCGGGCGGCGGCCAGGATGCGCGCCGGTCCGGCCAGGGGGCCAGGACCCAACCGGCCGAGGTCGTCGGCGTCCCGGACCTCCACATAGTCGATGGGCCCGAAGCCCGCTTCGGCCAGGGCGGTGAGCGCCCGCGCCTCGACCGCCTGGACCGCCTCGCCGGCCCTCAGCCGCCTCGCCGCTTCGGTCAGGGCCGCGGCCAGGGCGGGCGCGATCTTGCGTTCCTCGGCCGAGAGATAGGCGTTGCGCGAGGACAAGGCGAGACCGTCCTCAGCCCGCGCCGTGGGGGCGCCGAGAATCTCGACCGGGATGTCCAGGTCGCGGACCAGCCGGCGGATCACCTGAAGCTGCTGATAGTCCTTCTCGCCGAAGACGGCGACATCGGGGGCCGCCTGCAGCAGCAGCTTGGTCACCACCGTGGCGACACCCGCGAAATGGCCCGGCCTCGCGGCGCCGTCGAGCGGCTCCGACACGACCGACACCGTCACCGTGCTGGAAAAACCGGGCGCGTACATCTCCGCCGCCGAGGGGGCGAACAGCAGGTCGCAGCCGGCTTCGGCCAACAGGCCGGCGTCGCCCGCCTCGTCGCGCGGATAGGCCTCGAAGTCCTCGCCCGGGCCGAACTGGGTCGGATTGACGAAGATGCTGGTCACCACCCGCTC
>JAEYTM010000226.1 GCA_023434015.1 Pseudomonadota bacterium
GCGCGAAGGCTATCGCATCGCCCTGATCGGCGCGCCCAACGCTGGCAAGAGCACCCTGCTCAACGCCCTGGCCGGCCGCGAGGCGGCGATTGTTACCGCCACCCCAGGCACGACGCGCGACGTCATCGAGATTCCCATGGTGCTGGCCGGCTACAAGGCGCTGCTGGCCGACACCGCCGGCCTGCGGGACACCGCTGACGAGATCGAGGCCGAGGGGGTGCGCCGGGCGCAGGCCTGGGCCGCGGCGGCCGACCTTCGGCTGTGGGTGGTCGACGCGTCGGCGGCCGCGCGGCCCGACGTCCCGGCAGAGCTCCGGCCCGGCGACCTGTGTCTGCTGGCCAAGCGGGACCTGGCGGAGAACGAGGCCGGGTGGTGGGCGGCGGAAGAGGCGGCGAAGCGCGGGCTCGCGGCCATGCCGGTCACCGCCCGCGGCCCCAACGACATGGCCTGGCTGAGGGCGACGCTGGAGGAGCGGATCGTCGAGGCCCTGGCTGGCGACGAGCCGCCCGCCGCCACCCGGCTGCGACACCGTGACCTGCTCGCCGAGGCCGCCGGCCGTCTGCGCCAGGCTCTGATTGAGGATGACCGGCTGGAGCTGGCGGCCGAGGACGTGCGGCTGGCGGCCCGGGCGCTGGACCGGATCACCGGACGCATCGACCCGGAGCAGGTGCTGGGCCGGATCTTCGCCACCTTCTGCATCGGCAAGTGAGTGTTTCACGTGAAACACGTGTTGCTCAGAGAGCAGGTTCTGGACCGACGTTTCACGTGAAACACCGCCCCTGATCGACTATATGACCGAGCTCACATGACCTGGGACGTGATCATCATCGGCGGCGGACACGCCGGATGCGAGGCGGCCGCCGCGGCCGCCCGTGTCGGCGCGCGCACCCTGCTGCTCACCCACAGGATCGCGACGCTCGGCGAGATGAGCTGCAACCCGGCCATCGGCGGCCTGGGGAAGGGCCATCTGGTCCGGGAGATCGACGCGCTCGACGGCCTGATGGGGCGCATGGCCGACAAGGCCGGCATTCAGTTCCGCATGCTCAACCGGTCCAAGGGTGCGGCGGTGCGCGGCCCGCGCGCGCAGATCGACCGGCGGCTCTATCGCGAGGCCATGCAGGCCGAGCTGGCCAAGACGCCGAACCTGGAGATCGTCGCCGAGGCGGTCGAGGACCTGATCGTCGAGGACGGTCGGGTGGCGGGCGCGGTCGGCGCGACCGGAACCCTGTACCGCGCCGGTCGGGTGGTGCTGACCACCGGCACCTTCCTGAAGGGGGTCATCCACCGCGGCGAAGAACGGATTTCCGCTGGCCGGGTCGGCGACGCCCCGTCGATCGGCCTGTCCGATCGCCTCTATTCGCTCGGCCTGCGGATGGGCCGGCTGAAGACCGGCACACCCGCCCGCCTCGACGGTTCGACCATCGCCTGGGACCGGCTGGAGATGCAGCCGGCGGATGAAGAGCCCGTGCCGTTCTCGTTCCTGACCGAGGTCATAACCGTGCCGCAGATCGCCTGCGGCATCACCTACACCACGGCCGAAACCCACCGGATCATCGCCGAGCGCCTGAGCGAGTCGGCGGTCTATGGCGGCCGGGCCACCGGGGTCGGGCCGCGCTACTGCCCGTCGATCGAGGACAAGGTGGTCCGTTTCGCCGACCGCACCAGCCACCAGATCTTCCTGGAGCCGGAAGGCCTGGACGACGACACCGTCTATCCGAACGGCATCTCGACCTCGGTGTCCGAGGAGACCCAGGACCTGTTCCTGCGGACCATCCCGGGCCTGGAGCGGGTGGTGGTGCGCCGCTACGGCTACGCCATCGAGTACGACTACGTCGATCCGCGCGAGCTCTATCCGACCCTGGAGGTCAAGGCGCTGCCCGGCCTCTACCTCGCCGGCCAGATCAACGGCACCACGGGTTATGAGGAGGCGGGCGCCCAGGGCCTGGTGGCCGGCCTGAACGCCGCCCGCGCCGCCTCGGGCGCCGAGCCGGCCGCCTTCGCCCGCGACGAGGCCTATATCGGCGTCATGATCGACGACCTGGTCACACGCGGTGTGACCGAGCCCTACCGGATGTTCACCAGCCGGGCGGAGTTCCGCCTGACCCTGCGGGCCGACAACGCCGACCAGCGGCTCACCGCCAAGGGGATCGCCCTGGGCGTGGTGGGCGAGGGGAGGGCCGCCGCCTACGGCGCCAAGGCCGCCGCCCTGGCCGCCGCCCGCGCCGAGGCCGCCAGCCTGACCCTGACGCCGGCCGCCGCAGCCAAGGCCGGCCTGCCGGTCAAGGCCGACGGCCAGCGCCGCAACCTCACCGAGCTGCTGGCCTATCCGACCATCGGCTTCGAGGACCTGGGCGTCCTGTGGCCGCAGATCCTCGACTGGCCGGCGGCGGTGCGCGAGCAGATCGAGATCGACGCCTCCTATGCCGGCTACCTCGACCGCCAGGCGGCCGACGCCGCCGCCTTCCGCAAGGACGAGGACCTGCGCCTGCCGGCCGACCTGGACTATGCCGCTGTCGGCGGCCTTTCCAACGAGGTGCGTGGCAAGCTGGCGGCGGTGCGTCCGCTGACCCTGGGCCAGGCCGCCCGGATCGAGGGCGTCACCCCCGGCGCCCTGACCGCCCTGCTGGCCCACGTCCGCCGGCGCGCGGCCTGAGATCGGATCCATGGAAGTCCACGACGCCGAAAGCTTCGCGCGCGCCACCGGCGCCACGCTGCAACAGATCGCCGACCTCGACCGCTACCGCGAGCTGCTGGCGGCGTGGAACGAGAACATGAACCTGGTGGGCCCCAAGACGCTCGAGGTGTTCTGGAACCGCCACGCCTGGGATTCGGCCCAGCTCCTGCGGCTGGCGCCCGAAGCGCGCAGCTGGGCGGACCTCGGCGCCGGCGCCGGCCTGCCCGGCATCGTGCTGGCGATCATGGGCAAGGGCCGGCTCGGGTTTCACGTGGATCTCGTCGAGAGCCTGACCAAGCGCTGCCGTTTCCTCTCGGAAGTGGTCGCGACGCTCGATCTTCCCGCCGCGGTCCACAACGAACGTGCGGAAAACCTCGATCTAACTGTGGAGATCGTCACCGCGCGCGCTTGCGCCCCGCTGCATCGCCTGCTCGGGTATGCCCGGCCCTACCTCAAGGCGGGCGCCACCGGTCTCTTCCTGAAGGGCCAGGATGTGGTGTCCGACATGAAAGAGGCGGCAAGGCATTGGGAATACGAGGCGGACGTGGTCCCCTCGTTGAGCGACCCGCGGGGTCGGATCGTGCGCGTGAGGAGCCTGGGTCGTGCCCGTAAAGTCTGACCGCCCCCTGCGTGTGCTGGTCGTCGCCAACCAGAAGGGCGGCGTGGGCAAGACCACCACCGCCATCAACCTCGGCACCGCCCTGGCGGCGGTCGGGGAAAAGGTGCTGCTGATCGATTCCGATCCGCAGGGCAACGCCTCGACCGGCCTTGGCGTCGGCCGCGCCCAGCGCCGCAACAACCTCTACGACGTGCTGATGGGGGAGAAGACCCTCTCCCAGGCGGTGGTGAAGACCTCGGTGCCCGGCCTCGACGTCGCGCCGGCCGACGCGGACCTCTCGGGCGTGGAGCTGGAGCTGGGCCAGATGGCGCGGCGTTCCTTCCGCCTGCGCGACGCGCTCGAGCCGATCCGCCAAGCGGGGACCTACAGCTACGTCCTGATCGACTGCCCGCCGTCGCTGAACCTGCTGACCGTCAACGCCATGGCCGCCGCCGACGCCGTCCTGGTGCCCCTGCAGTGCGAGTTTTTCGCCCTGGAGGGCCTGACCCAGCTGATGCGGACCATCGACCTGGTGCGCGGCAGCCTCAATCCGAACCTGGAGATCCAGGGCGTGGTGCTGACCATGTTCGACCGGCGCAACAGCCTGTCCGAACAGGTGGCCGGCGACGTGCGCGCCCACTTCGGGGAGACGGTCTACCAGACGGTGATCCCGCGGAACGTGCGGGTGTCCGAGGCGCCGTCGTTCGGCAAGCCGGTGCTGGTCTATGATCTGAAGTGTGCGGGCAGCCAGGCCTATCTGCGGCTGGCCCGCGAGGTGGTGCTGCGCGAGCGGGCGCGGCGCGCGAAGACGGCCGTCGGGGCCGCGTGAGGGAATCCGGTATGGCCGAGGGTCGCAGAGGACTGGGGCGGGGGCTCTCCGCCCTGCTGGGCGAGGAAACCGGAGCGCAGGACGCCGCCGGGCCGGTCGATTCCGCGCCGGGGGCCGACGGCGCGCGTGAGATCCCCATCGAGCTGATCCACCGCAATCCGGACCAGCCGCGACGGCACTTCTCCGACGCCGAGATCGCCGAGCTGGAGGCCTCGATCCGCGACAAGGGCGTGCTGCAGCCGATCCTGGTGCGGCCCTCCCCGAAAACCGAAGGCGATTACGAGATCGTCGCCGGCGAGCGCCGCTGGCGCGCCGCGCAGCGCGCCGGCCTGACCGCCATCCCGGCGCTCGTCCGTGCACTGAACGATGGCCGGGCGCTGGAGATCGCCATCGTCGAAAACGTCCAGCGCGAGGACCTCAACGCCATGGAGGAGGCGCAGGCCTACCGGGCGCTGATGGCCCAGCTGGGCCACACCCAGGACCAGGCCGCCGTCGCCGTCGGCAAGAGCCGCAGCCATGTCGCCAACACCGTGCGCCTCCTGCAACTACCTGAAAGTGTTCAGGAACATGTGCTGTTCGGGCGGCTGACCGCCGGCCACGCCCGCGCCATCCTCGCCGCCGACGACCAGGAGAAGCTGGCCGAGCAGGTGGTCGCCCGCGGCCTGTCGGTGCGCGACACCGAAGCCCTGGTCCGGGCCCGCGCCGCCGGGCCGAAGAAGGCCTCCGGACCCCGCCGGCCGCCCAAGGACACCGACACCCAGGCCCTGGAGGCCGACCTCGAGGACACCCTCGGCATGAGCGTCGACATCGTCGACCGCGGCGGCGCCGGGGAGCTGAAGATCCGCTACGAGTCCCTTGAGCAGCTCGACGAGCTGTGCCGCCGGCTGAACCGCCCGTGAGCCTCGCCGAGGGGGCCGTCGTCGAGCTGCGGCGGCTGCGGGTCAGCGACCTGAAGGCCATCGCCCGCTTCCCCTTCGCCCTGTCGGCCTATGAGCCGATGAGCAAGCTGGAACGGGCGCGGGAGGTCTACGACCAGACCGGCTTCTGGACGCCGGACGCCGGCGTCGCCGCCATCCAGGCCGGCGACCGGCTGGTGGGGTCCATCCAGTACTATCGGGCCGGCGCCAGCATTCACGGCTTCGAACTGGCCTACCAGCTGCTCGACCCGGAAGACATCGGCAAGGGCTACGCCACCGAGGCGCTGCGCCTGCCCGCCGCCTATTTTAAAAATATATCAAAGCCCTAGCCGGCGCGCGCGGCCGGCGATGGTGAGGGCGAGACGCTCGGCGATCAGGCTGTCGGGGCTGCCGGCGGTCTTGCACAGTCTGTCGGCGGCCAGGACCTCGGGCTGCAGCCGGTCGAGGTCGTCCAGCGTCCAGGCGCGCGCCTGACGCAGGAACTCGCGCTCCTGCTTCCAGAACACCCCGGAGGCCTTGGCCGCCTCCTGCAGGCCGGCGCCGGACTTGTGGAGCGTCAGCACCCGCCGCAGCTTGCCAAGGTGCATGCCGATGGCCCGCACGGCGGCGGGCCCGGCCTCGCCCTCCTGGGCGGCGCGGCGCATGCCGGCCTGGGCGTCGGCGAGACGCCCCCCGAACGCGTCGGCGGCGGCGTCCAGCAGCGAGGATTCCGGCTCGACGCCGAGGAACTGCTCCAGCTCGGCCGGGGTGGCGTTGGCCCCGCCGCCCGGACCGAGGTAGAGGGCCAGCCGCTCGATCTCCTGGCGGGCGACGCCGCGCTCCTTGGGCATCCGGGCGACGAACAGCGCCAGGGCGTCCGGCGTCAGGCTGACGCTGTCCCTGGCCAGGGTCTCGCGGACCAGGCGCGCGACATCGCCGGGCTCGTCCTCGTAACAGGGGATCACCGCCGCTCCGGCGGCCTTCTCGGCGGCCTTGCGCAGCGCCGATTCCCGGCCCAGCGCCCCGGCCTCGATCAGGAAGAAGGCGTCGGGGTTCAGCTCGCCCGCCGCGTGGCGGACGATCGCCTCGGCGGCGATCTTGTCCGGCGCGCCCTTTTCGACCGCCATGCGCAGGCGGACCAGCCGGCGGCCGCCCATCAGCGACTGGGCGGCGAGCTCGCCCTCCAGCCGGCCGGCGTCGTCGCCGAGGTCGCCGTCTGTCAGCTGTGAAACATCGAAGGGATCGTCGGGATCGGCGACGATCTTCGCCGCCAGGGCCCGGCCGCGATCGCGCACCACGCCGATGTCGCGGCCATAGATCAGCGCCGCGCGGATCTGCGGGTCCGGCCGGGCGAGGAAGCGCTCGATGTCCGGGCGTTTGCTGAGGATCACGCCCTCAGTCTCCCCGGTCGGCTCCGCTGGCCAGCCAGACCGCCAGCTCGAGCTGGATGCGCCGGGCGGCCTCCTCGGCGGCGCGGTCCTGGGCGTCCTGCTGGGCCGCGATGGAGGCGTAGGGCTGGTCGGCGGAATCGTAGGTCAGCACCACCCGGACTTGGCCGCGCTTGGCCAGCGCCCGCGACGGCAGGTGCGACAGCACATAGTTGGCGGTCAGGACGTATTCGTAGCGGGTGGCGACGTTGTCGATCCGCACGCCGCGCGGGTAGCGGGCCTCGCCGATCGCCAGGTCCATCTGATAGGCCGCCGCGCCGCCGCGGTTGCGCGCCAGCGCGTCGTCGAGGTGCTGGCGGATCAGGAAGCCGGTGCGGCCTTCCGGCGCGATCACGTCGATCGCCGCCAGGTTGGAGGTCACGTCCTGCTGGGCGTAGAGCGGCGTGAAGCCGCAGCCGGCCAGGCCGCTCGCCGCCAGCGCCAGGACCGCGAGGGCGAAGCCGCGCCTCACGCTCAGGCCGCCACGATGTTGACGATGCGATCCTTCACCACGATCACCTTGCGGATTGTCAGCCCCTCTAGGCGCCTCGCGATCTCCGGATCGTCAAGCACGATTTTCTCGACGTCGGCCGGTTCCGCGCCGGCGGGGGCGGAAATCTCGCCCCGCCGCTTGCCGTTAACCTGCACCGGCAGGACCACGACCGCGTCCTGCACCAGGGCCGGGTCGAACTCGGGCCACGGCGCCTCGACGATCATCCCCTGGCCGCCGATGCGCTCCCAGGCGGCTTCCGCCAGGTGGGGCGTGAAGGGGGCGATCAGCCGGGCGAAGGCCGACAGGGCCTCCTGCCGCGCGGCCGCCACCGCGGGGCCGGCCGAGACGGGGCTGGCCTTGAGAAGATTGAGGAATTCATACAGCCGGGCGACCGCCGAGTTGAACCGGAAGGCTTCGATGGCCTCGGTCACCGACTTGATCAGCTTGTGGCAGGCGCGGCGCAGCTCGATGGCCGCCGGGGTGTCCTCGCCGGCCGGCTCCAGGGTCTGCGGCTGGCTGTCGAACTCGTCCCAGACGCGGTTGATGAAGCGCCAGGAGCCCTGGACGCCGGCCGCCGACCACTGGGTGTCGCGCTCCGGCGGGCTGTCGGACAGCACGAACAGGCGGGCCGCGTCCACGCCGTAGGCGTCGAAGATCTCCTCCGGCGCCACGGTGTTCTTCTTGGACTTCGACATCTTCTCGACGTCGCCGATGATCACCGGCTCGCCGCTTCCGGCCAGCACCGCCCGCCGGGCGCCGCCCTCGACGACAAGCTCGACCTCGCCCGGCTCGACCCATTCGCCGGTGGGCCGGCGGTAGGTCTCGTGGGTGACCATGCCCTGGGTGAACAGGCCCGCGAACGGCTCGCGCACGCTCAGCATGTCCTCGTCGGCCAGCGCCTTGGTGACGAAGCGCGCGTAGAGCAGGTGCAGGACCGCGTGTTCGATGCCGCCGATGTACTGGTCGACCGGCAGCCAGTAGTCCGCGGCCGCCTTGTCGATCGGCTCGGCCGCGTCGGGATTGGCGAAGCGGGCGAAGTACCAGGATGAGTCCACGAAGGTGTCGAGGGTGTCGGTCTCGCGCGTCGCCGCGCCGCCGCAGTCGGGACAGGTCGTGTGCTTCCAGGTCGGATGGCGGGCCAGGGCGTTGCCCGGCTTGCCGAACTCCAGGTCGTCCGGCAGGGCGACGGGCAGGGCCTCGCGCGGCAGGGCGACCACGCCGCACTTGTCGCAATGCACCACCGGGATCGGGCAGCCCCAGCCGCGCTGGCGGGCGACGCCCCAGTCGCGCAGGCGATAGACGGTCGCGCCTTCGCCCTGGTCCTGGCCCTCGATGCGGGCGATGGCGGCGGCCTTGGCGGCCTCCACGTCCAGGCCGTCGAGGAAGGCCGAATTGATGATCGTGCCGGGCCCGGTGTAGGCCTCGGCGGCCTCGGTCGCGGTGAAGGCGGTGAAGGCCGCGGGGTCCTCGCCCGGCGGCAGCACCACGGCGCGCACCGGCAGGGCGTACTTGCGGGCGAAGTCGAGGTCGCGCTGGTCGTGGGCGGGACAGCCGAAGATCGCGCCGGAGCCGTAGTCCATCAGCACGAAGTTGGCGATCCAGACCGGCAGTTCGATGGCGGGGTCCAGCGGGTGCCTCACCCGCAGGCCGGTGTCGAAGCCCATCTTCTCGGCGGTGTCGATCTCCTCCTGAGAGGAGCCGCCCTTGCGGCATTCGGCGACGAAGGCCGCCGCGTCCGCATTGTCGGCGGCGACGCGCTCGGCCAGCGGGTGGTCGGGGGCGATGGCCACGAAGCTGGCGCCGAACAGGGTGTCGGGGCGGGTGGTGTAGACCTCGACGCCCCCCTTCAGGGCTTCGGGGAAGCGCTCAGGGGCCTGGCCGGCGAAGGCGAAGGTGAGCTGCGCGCCTTTCGAGCGGCCGATCCAGTTCTCCTGCATGGTGCGGACCTTCTCGGGCCAGCGCTGCAGAGTGGTGAGGTCGTCGACCAGTTGATCGGCATAGTCGGTGATGCGCAGGAACCACTGGTTCAGCTTGCGCTTCTCGACCACCGCGCCGGACCGCCAGCCGCGGCCGTCGACCACCTGCTCGTTGGCCAGCACCGTCTGGTCGATGGGGTCCCAGTTGACCGTCGCCTCGCGGCGATAGACCAGGCCGCGCCTGAACAGCTCCAGGAACCAGGCCTGCTGCTGGCCGTAGTAGGCCATGACGCAGGTGGCGAACTCGCGGCTCCAGTCGATGGACAGGCCGAGCTGCTTCAGCTCGTCGCGCATCCTGGCGATGTTGTCGTAGGTCCAGCCCTTGGGGTCGACGCCACGCTCCATGGCCGCGTTCTCGGCCGGCAGGCCGAAGGCGTCCCAGCCCATGGGGTGCAGCACCGAGAAGCCCCGGGCGCGCTTGAAGCGGGCGATGACGTCGCCGAGAGCGTAGTTGCGCACATGGCCCATGTGCAGGCGCCCCGACGGATAGGGGAACATCTCCAGCACATAGTACTTGGGCCGGGTCGGATCGATGACGGCGCGGAACGAGTCAGCGTCGGCCCAGGCCTTGCGCCACTTGGGCTCGGTTTCCTTCGGATTGTAACGGGCCATGGGCGGAGCGCGGCCTTCAGACTGGATTGGAACCGGTCAGCGGCCCCCCTTGCTCAAAAGGCAGGTTCTGGCGCGCCGACGAACGAACGGGTGGAGCTGTTTAGCCCCGGATGTTCGAAAGTCGAAGCTGCCTGGCGCGCGTCAGGATGGCGTTCTCGATGTCGGTCTCGGTCTGGCTGGCCGCCGGGGCGTCGATCCAGTTGCCGGCCGCGTCGCGGGTCTGCTTGAAGACGGCGACGTTGAGGCCGTCGGCGCGCAGCCGCGCATCCAGGATGTAGACGGTGCACTTGAAGCGCTCGTCCGGCTTTTCCGGATTGTTGTACCAGTCGGTGATGATCACGCCGCCGTAGGGGTCGGCCGAGGCCAGGGGCATGAACGACAGGGTGTCGAGCGTCGCGCGCCACAGGTAGCCGTTGACCCCGATGGCCGGCGCCGCGCCGCCGCCGCCGCTGACGCCGATCCCGGAGCTGGCCGGCGGCCGGTCACGGCCGAACAGGCGGAAGCCGCTGTCGTTCTGGCGATTCTGCGCGCAGGCCGAAAGGGCCAGCAGGCTCAGGCCCAGCGCGCCAACCGACACGCCACGCATCCACACTCCGCGCACAAACGGCATATTCGACCGCTCCAAAAAAATCCGCAGCACGAACCGCTACGGCGCCGCCCCGCGCCGGGCTCTCTATAACAACGCGTTTGCGGGCGCCAAACAGGAATCGCGTGGCGCTGCAGCCACATCCCGCAACCATCTCACGACTCATGGAGCCATTGGCGTCCGGAGTCGGTTGACCTGCGCATGCACGCTCCCCTAATCGACCTCGACCGTGTGGTCTCCGGCAAGCCGGGGGCTGCGAACACGGGGCGTAGGGGCTATATGTTGCGTATGTCGGTTCGTCGCATTTCTGTGCTGGTCGCCACGGCCGCGCTTTTCAGCGCGGCTGCCGGCGTCGCGCAGGCGCAGACGAAGAGCAAGCCGATCGACTTCACCGTCCGCAGCGAGTCCTCGGCCGTCAGCCCGGGCTCCAGCTCGGTGAAGTGGGACGCGCGCAAGGGCCGCTGGGGCCTGACCCTCAATCTCGAACAGCCCGACGCCCGTCCGTCGACGCTGAACGACGTGCAGGCCGGCGCCTATTACCGCATCACCCCGTCCCTGCGGGTCGGCGGCGCGGTGGCGCTGGGCGAGCAGGAAATGGTCCCCGGCCCGAAGAAGATCAGCCCTGACGAGGGCCAGCCGCGCGTCCGGCTCGAGACCGCCTTCAAGTTCTAAGGCCTTCCACCGCCGCGATCCCGGCCACGCCCGCGCCCCTCAGGCGACGGGCCGTTCTGTCGTTGATCCCGCCCAGGGCGTAGACCGGCCCGCCGGCCTGCCGCACCAGCAGGGCCAGGCGCACCGGCCCGATCGGCGCGCCGGCGGAGGGGCTGTTGCTGGCGAACACCGGCGAGACCACCACCGCGTCGGCCCCGGCCGCCCGCGCCCGCCGGGCGGCGGTCAGCGAA